>JASGCF010000319.1 GCA_030054275.1 Limnohabitans sp.
GCGTGCCTGCTTGTTGTTTCTCCGGTTGTTGTGACAGACTGTCACATGGCGCGCGCCGACGAAACATTGCTTGCCATGACAACCATGGCACTCGCGCTGTTGTGGCGATTGTGGAGTTTGCATCGCGCGTCGCCAGAATCGCAGGCCGGGCTACCGATCGGCACGGTGATCGCCTTCTGGTTGTTTGTCGGTCTTGGCATTCTTGCGAAAGGACCGCCGACCCCGTTCGTTGTTGGAACCTGTGCGGTTGGTTGCGCTGCAGCGCGACGCGACTGGCGCTTTCTGTGGCGATTGCGACCAATCACTGGGCTTCTTGTACTTGCGTCGATTGCCCTGCCGTGGCTCGCGCTTGTTGTGCGTGAGGTTGGTTGGGACACCGTGCTTGCTGCGTTCAACAAGGAAGTGTTGAAACGCGCGCAAGAAGGTGCAGAAGGTCATGCGGCACCTCCGGGCTACTACCTCTTGACAATCATGGCGTTTTTCTTTCCAGGAGCGTTGGTCGCAGCGCTGGGATTCGAGCGCATGGTGCGTCGCGCATTTGTGGTGCGGCATCAACCAAACGCGCAGTTTTTCAGCCGTATGCGCGCGCGCTTTGGATCGATCCGGGGCAGAGACGCCGAGCTTTTCCTCTTCTTCTGGGCTGTTCCTACATGGCTTCTTTTTGAAGCCGTTGTGACCAAGTTTCCACACTACATCATGCCGATGTATCCCGCGCTTGCCTTGTTCGTGGCACGACTCGCGCTTGGCGGAATGCGCGCACTACCGAAGCCGCTGAATCTCGGCGACCGTGTGACCTTTGGAGCGTGGACGGTGGTTGGTTTGTGCTTGACACTCGCAGGGCCCGCGCTGGTGCTGTTTCTCGCGGCCCGCGGATGGACTGCTTCCTTCGGAGATTCGTGGCCAGCATTTGCGCCTGACAGCGCACTGCGATTCGCTGGGGCTTCCCTTGCGACAGCAGTTGCCAGCGTTTTGATCCTACTCGGATGGCGGGCATCCCTCCGCGGTGCCTTCGCTCGAGCGCTGACCTTCGGAGTTCCAGCGGCGCTGCTTGCAGAAATCGCGACCTTCGGCGTGTGGGTACCAAGTCTGCGTTGGGTGTTCAACACGCCGCGGATTGTCGGCATCGTTGCCGCACACAGCGGAAAGACGCCAAACGACGCGGATTTTCCGCGGATTGGCGGCATTGGATATCAAGAGGACTCACTCCTTTGGACGACGCGAAACAAACTTGATCGTCTGGGTGATCGCATCGAGGATTCGAATCGCGAGCGTGTGTGTGCGTGGATTACCCAAAGTCCCAGCGCGTATCTTGTGATTCCGCGTGCGGACATCGAAAAACTTGGTGAGCACGCTCGAAGGCTCGAACCTGTCGGCACCATCGACGGATTCAATTACTCGGATGGCGATCCGGTTGCGCACGCGATACTGCGCGTAAAAGTCCAGTGAATCTTCGTGAAATCTCGCTCATTGGCCTGGGGGCGCCGACACACTCGCTCAGTGCACTTCTTCAAAAAAAGCACGACTGCGTTCGGCGATCGCGCGCTCTTCATCGGCTGTGAATGTGCGCTCTGCGCGAGTTGCAACACCAACGACACCAACGACGCGTTCGTCCGATGAGAGCACGGGAACAGCAACACTGCCCGCGAGACCGGTCGCGCGCGCGCCGGGCCGCACATCGCCCGTTGTGTCTTGTTGGAGGTTGCAGGAGTTCACCGCACACTTGCGTTCGGCTGCTAAACCAGCCATGCCCTTACCCATCGGTACAACCTTCACGATCGCGAGTACTGGCTCGGGAATGCCGATGGCCGCGCGAAGATGCAGTGCGCCGTCAAGACCGACCGTGTGCACGGTGCCACTATCCGCGGAGCACGCCCGCAGGATGCTTGAGAGACGCTCAAGATCGGCTTCAGCGAAGACATGCGGTTGGTTTGCCGACGAGTTCGTAGATTGCATGGGAACACGAGTATCGCACAGAACGCAGCTGCGTATAAAGCAATAGAAATTGTGCCTGACACGCGCCGTGCAGTGCCCGGCACTGACTGGCACGTGCCAGACACCACCTTTCCTAGGCACCACTTCTCCTAGGCACCACCTCTCCTCGAGACCCCCGATGTCTGACCTTGTCCTTCTCATTCCAGATTGGTTCTCGAGCATGGCGTTGGTGGTGAGCGGCCCCATACTGCTTGTCGCGCTCTTCCTCTTGGGCTTCGCACTGGGTGGGCGACGCGAAGGGATTGAGATTCGTTGCCGTCGTTGTCGTCACGAGTTTGCCCGCACAGCACCGATTCCAGATGTGTGTCAGGAATGTGGTGCCTCGACATCGACACGCAACGCACTGCAACTTGGTGCATGGCGTCCACGATGGCGCGTCCTCGCCGTTGCAGTCATCGCACTGACGGTCGGACCAAGCCTCATCCTTCTCTCCAATGCACTCCCGACCATGAAAGCGAAAGCGATTCGTGCAGGCGGCATCGACGCAGCGATTGATGCAGCACTGCATGCCTCAATGGCGAATCCACAGTCGATAGATTTGCAGCAACTGCATGATGCGCTGCATACACCGGATGAAGGAGCAGACGGCACCGATGCGCGCTGGCTGCGGTTTGCAGAGCGAATTGAACGCGAGCCTGCGGCACGACCACTTGCGATGCAGTATCTCGGGTTCATCGGCACTTGGGGAAATGCTCCGAATACGAGACTCGCTGCAAGTCACAAAGCGCTCGAAACCTTCGGCCGTGCGCTCGCGACTGCGTTGAAAAGTGATCCGTCGTTGGTTGATGTGTGGCGTCGCGAACTAGGCATGCAGGATGACCTCCCTGCGATACTGTTCGAACCGTTCGTAGGAGATCATGAAGTTTCTCGTGTGTTCCTGCGTGGTCCTGTTCTCTCCGCGAAGTATCGGGTTCGCGAGGGGCGGAATGACCTACGAGTGCTTCTTCTGCACGGTGGCATGAATGTCACGCGACGCTCATTCGAGTTCGAGTCTGTGGAGTTGTCCTATGGCCGACAGGATGGAACTGCGGTTTCAATGACGCAGGATCCTCGACGCATGGGCGGATTTAGGCCGGAACTTGACGAAACTTTCGGCACGGCGATTGATCTGACACGCCCGCTTGCAGACGCTACTTGGGACGGCACGATTCGAATCGATGCGCGAATTGGACATGCGCCTGCCAACAAGTTCGGTCGAATAGCTCGCAACAAGGCGTCACTCGAAGATGTCTTCGACCACGCATGGGAGATTCGTGTCGAGCGCGTCGATCCCGCGAAGATTCGGGTGTTCCCAGTATCCGAGAGCAACGCGTCTGAACTTGTTACGGCATCACTTCGGGATGTTGCGATCAAAGTCAAACCGTCCAAAGAGAGCACGACTGCAACGGTGAGCTTCAATCTTGAGCCGATGAGTGTCGTGAATGGTGTCGTCGTCAATCTCGACACAACGATTGCGCAAGAGTCGCGAACATGGACCGTACGCGACGGAGCCGACAACGAGGTTGACGGTTTCGAGAGCGGACGACCATTTGAATTGCTTGTGCAGGGCGTAGCACCACAGGCATCTGCGAGCGTGGACGATGTCGCATATCTCGCGGGGCGATGGACTGCTCGGTATGAAGTTGGACGATCAACACCGTTCGAGGTGATCTTCACACGAGATCCAAAGGCGGCGCAGGCTTCGAACCCTGAACTGAACCCTGAACTTAACCCTGAACTTAACTTTGGCGCAGAACCCCGCGGAGTTGTCATTCCGGGCGCGA
>JASGCF010000320.1 GCA_030054275.1 Limnohabitans sp.
AGTTGGTCTGACCATTCGGCATCTGATGCAACGTTGACCGATCGAAATTGATCTGGTGATGACACGACCTTCACACACACAAGCGCGATGTCGGCAGTTGGGTCGAACATTCGCACTTCTCTTCGGTGTCTCGCTCGTTGCGGCATCCGATGTGGCTGCGCAAGCCACAAAGGATGCCGCAGCGGCGGAAGGAAAGTTCGACGCCAACTACTTGTTCGGCGACTGGGGCGGCGCGCGCACGGCGCTCTGGGAGCATGGCATCGATCCGCAGTTCTTGCTGATCACCGATCCGTACGGAAACCCGACGGGTGGGAAAGAGCAGGGGTTTGCAACCTACAGCATGTTCTGCGCGGATCTTGGGATTCACACAGAACGCGCGTTTGACCATCCGGGTGGGAAGTTCGATGTGGGCTTCGCGGTGAACTTCGGCACCGAGTTGTCCCAAGACTACGTCGGGAACTTGTTCCCGATTCAAGCATCGGATGTGGCAACGCAGGGCTTCCGGCTGACCAATCTCTCGTACACCCAAGCATTCATCGAGAATCGCTTGAGTATTCGCGGCGGTCGTTTCTCGCTTGACGCACTCTACGGAGAGGAGTTCGCTGGCTCGGAGTACTTTCGCGCCTTCACGTCGGTCGCATTCAACGCTGTGCCGTTTGCGATTTTCGATAATGCCCCTGGCCCATTTGGATATCCAGCGACGACATGGGGCGCGCGTGTCAAGATTTCGCCGGCTGATGAGTTCTATCTCATGGGCGGCGTGTACGACGGTAATCCCGACGCCGATCTCGCCGAGAACCACGGCCTCGACTTCTCGTTTGAAGGTCCACCCCTCGGCGTGGGAGAAATCGGTTTCCGCTTCAATCAAAAAGAGGGCGACGCGGGATTGCCGGGCAATTTGAAGTTTGGCGGCTACGTCCTCGGAGGTGAGGTTGTTGAGTTTGGATCAACCGATGAGGGATCTGGGCGATACGGCTTCTATGTGGTTGGCGATCAGATGCTCGTCCAGTTTGGGAGTCCATCGGACAACCGTCACCTTGGCATCTTCGGTAGCGTCGTTGTGGCTCCCGATCAAGAAGTGAGTCCGTTGCCGTACTTCTTCAACGGCGGACTTGTTGCATATGGTCCACTAGAAAGTCGACCCAAGGACTTTCTGGCACTCGGCGTTGCGTACGGTGCGTTCAGCGCCGACCTTCGAAGTGCGCAGCAAGCAGCCCAGATCATTGATCCTTCGGTGCAACCCCAACTCTTTGAAATGACGATCGAAGCCTCGTATGGTGTACAAGTGCGTCCGGGTCTTCTGTTGCAACCTGGCATGCAGTTGATCATCAACCCGAGCGGTAGCCCTGATGTTGATCCGGCGCTGGCGCTCGGCGTGAATGCCGTGATCAGTTTCTGATGCATCGTGAGTGCGCGCGCCTGTGAGCACTCTTTCTGTTTCTTGAGTTTTGTTTCTGGCTTACGGACTTCCCGCTATGCGACATTGCCGCCTGCTCACAACGGTTTTTCTTCTTGTTGCGCTACTTCCGCTTGCTGTGCATTCGATTGCGGATGCATGCACCGCGTTCCAAATTCGCGCGAAAGATGGATCGATCATCTACTTCCGCTCGATGGAGTTTGGATTCCCGTTCAATTCGAAGGTACTCATCATTCCACGAGGCACCGAGTTTGTGGGAACGGCGCCAGAGGGGAAACATGGCCTTCGATGGACCACGGTCTACGGCGTCGTTGGCCTGAACGCGAACATCGCGCCAAGCGTGGTTGCCGATGGCCAGAACGAGAAGGGCCTTGCGTTCGGCATGCTCTATCTGCCCGGATACGCCAAGTTTCTTTCGCCCGAACCGACCGCGAACGATCGTGCGATCGGTTCATGGGAAGCGGGGGCGTATCTCTTGTCGACCTGCGCAACCGTCGATGAAGCAGTGACGGCGCTTCGCGAGAAAGTGCAGATCGTCGAGCAAACATTTCCTGCCTTCAAGATGTCGTTGCCTGTGCACTATTGGATCGGCGACGCAAGTGGCAAGGTCGTGATTGTCGAATTTGTCGATGGCAAGATGAACGTGTACGACAACCAATTGGGAATTCTTACGAACTCGCCCCCGTTCGATTGGCACTCCATCAACCTCACGAACTACGTGAATCTCTCACCGGTCAACGTTTCGTCCGCGCAACTCGGAAGTGTCGTTATTCCGAACTACGGTCAAGGATCGGGCTTGCTCGGATTGCCCGGTGATTTCACGCCGCCGTCACGCTTTGTTCGTGCGGCGATTTTCTCGCAGGTTGCGACGCCCGCTCCGACAGCGGTCGACACCGTGAATCTTGGTTTCCATGTCCTCAACACCTTCGACATCTTCGACGGCGCGATCAAGAGTAACACCGCCAATCAGACGTTGAATACGAAGGGCTTTCTGTCGTCGTCTGGCGCGCCCAAGATTGTGAACACCGACACCACCGAATGGGTCGTCGCGCACGATCGCACAAATCTCAAGACCTATGTGCGCACCTACGGCGGACTTGAGGTGCAGATGGTCGATCTCAAGAAGATCGATTTCGCGAAGCCTGGCCTCCGCACGATCGATTTGAAGACCGACTTTGCGCCGACCGACATCACTGCGAACGCCGTGCCGCTCGCGACGGGCAAGTGAAGAACTTTCCGGATTTCCGACGCGACAAAAGAACTCGCCCCCGAAAGCTTTCGCTCACGGGGGCGAGGAGTGTGGACGCTGATGTGCACATCAGCGCATGCGTCGAGAGAGTTGCTTAGCGGCGACGACGACCAGCGAGGCCAGCGAGGCCGAGGAGCGCGATCGCGCCTGGGGTTGGAACGGTGCCGAAGTCGATTCGGTTGCCGTTGTTCAGCAGGCTGGTTTCAAGCCAGTCGATCCCAACGATGCAGTTGCGTTGAGACGACCCGATGTTAAAGCCAACGCCGACGATCGCGCCGTTCGAGAGCAGGTTGCCGTAGGTCGCATCGGCAAGCAGTGAGGTCATCGAGAACGAAGCGCCCGAACTTCCTGGGGCGCCGTTTCCGTAGATGCGCCAGCCGTCGGTGTTGGCGTTCAGCGAGAACTCGTTCCAGCTATTCATCTGCGCGCCATTTCCAAGCCACGCGAGCGAATACACCAAGTTGTTGCTGCCCAGAACGAGCATGTTGAACGCGACTGTTCGCGAGGTTGGTTGGGCATCCATGTACCAGCGGAAAGTCGACGAGATGTTCGAGAGCGCCGATCCGGACGCGATCACGCCGCCGTTGTAGTAGCGCACGCTCGACTTGCCAGAGTTCGCGTCGCTGCCGCCAATCGTGCCCGACAAGCTCATCACGCCGCTGTCGTCGGTCGAGCCTGCATAGGGGTTCGAGAAGTAGATCTGGCGAGCGATGCGCGCATCATCGGCAGCGGAAGCAGCCGGAGCACCCGGGTACGAGAAGTAACCTTGGTATGAACTATTCAGGCCGTTGAGCACTTGCCCTCGCGCGATCGAACCGTATTGATCGGTTGTCGCTTCGCCATTCCGCGTGTCGTCAGAGTACCAGCCGGTCGAAGCGCCGAGGGTATTCACATAGACGGTGCTCGCAGAGGCCGATGAGGCAGTAGCGACGGCGATGAGAAGACCGCTTGAGAAAGTCGAAAGACGCATGGATTGCTCCTGAGGGAAACCCTCTACTGATTCCGCGGGGGGAATCGATGCCTGCACCACACTCCCGTACAGGTGCTCACAACACTGCCGAAACCGCCGGACTCGGCCC
>JASGCF010000032.1:0-6567 GCA_030054275.1 Limnohabitans sp.
AACGGCGTGGCCGAATGGGAAGCCCAGAAGCGAATGTCTGGAAGTTTCCGGAGTGGCTGCCCGACATTCCAAAGCGCAAGCGGCGGCAGCCACCTGTGCGCTCATCTGCCTAGTGCCATGCACGGCACTAGGCCTAGTGCCGTCGTGGGCAGTTTCCTAGTGCCGTGGACGGCACACCAATAATGGAATAAGCACACACGCTCCGCCGTGCTGCGCGTGTGGTTGACGCGGCAGCGAGTCGATCCAGTGGGCGAGACCGCGGGTTTACTTTTGCCGCGAGCGACGGGAGGCACCTCGGAGGTGGCCCGCTTTTGACCCTACCCCGGTGGGGGTAAGTTTGTGAAGAGCGACCCCCTACCGGAGATCGCCTGTCCCACGACACAAATACTGACATCCTTGTCCGTAATTGACCCTCGCGCGTCCCTTTGTTTATTGGGGGGTCAAAATTGCGATGAACTCCAACCCGCCGACTACGCAGAACTACGCGCTACGCCGCAAACCATGCACGAACTGCATCGAACGCGCTAGACTGACCCCGCACGAAACGCTAGAAACGCGCTTTCGCCAGTGCTGCCTGTCGGGGGCCGCCCTTTGGGAGCAGGAAGTCGTCGGTTCAAATCCGGCTGCCCCGATTGATCTGATGCCGCGCAACCACGAGGGTTTGAACCTCACGAGGGTTTGAACCTCACGAGGGTTTGAACCTCACGAGGGTTTGCGTGTGCATACCGCTCTACAAAAAACGGGACAAGCCTGCGTTCGCATTGCGGGCCTGGTTCACTCTCTCGGCAAGTACGGCGCGCACGAGTCCCGTGCCCTGCATCGCCATCGCGCGCCGTCTTGACGAAACGGGTTTTTGATATCGTGCCGTCCCCGATGTTGGCCGAAACCGACCTCCTCAGTTACCTCCCTGTCGCAGTGGTCGCCTCGATGGCGATCATCTTCGTCATCGCAAACATCGTGCTCAGCACGGTCCTCGGACCTCGCGCGGAAGGCGCCATCAAAGGCACCACCTACGAAGCGGGTATGGATCCGATCGGCACCACTCGGAAGCGCTTCAATGTGCGCTTCTACATGATGGCGGTCACCTTCCTGCTCTTCGATGTTGAAATCATCTTTCTCTACCCATGGGCCGTGAGTTACTCGCAGCTCGAGCCAGGTAGCCCCGAAGCGACCCTGTACCTCGGTCGAATCCTTTTCTTCCTCGCGACAAGCGTCATTGCGTACATCTACGCGTGGAAGAAGGGCGTCTTCAAGTGGGATTGATGCTGGCGAAACGCTGCGCCGCGCCGTCTGCGTCGTCTGCCTCGTACGCCTCGTGCGCCTCGTGCGGATGAAACGGCGGCAACGCTCACGCGCCCACAACAACCGACGCTTCAAACACTCGGCCGCGTCGAACGCGACGCACCAAAATATCGACGCCATCACGACGAAGTGATTGGCCGCCACTCGGTAGCGCGCGCAATTCCGATTCGATCTCATCGGCAAGCCATGTGGCAAAGCTCGCGTTGGACGCTGGAAGTTTCCCTCCGGTTGCTGCTGAGACTTCGCTCATGGGCGTACCGCCGCCGAACATCCAAATGCCGCCCGAAGCGCCCTTCGACATTGCGTGCGCATACTTCGGAAGCCGATCAAACTCGTCGCCGAGATCTCCGAACAACTCCTCCATCATGTCTTCGAGCGTCACAAGTCCGAGCGGCTTTCCGCAAGCGCTTCGCACGATCGCGATGTGTTCGTGCTCATCAATAAACACTTTCATCAGGTCGGTCGCTGGTCGATCCGCTTCGACGAATGTCATCGGTCGCATCACGCCTTTCAGCGTTGGGTCGGCCGGATTTGTGCTCATGAAGTAGATCATTTCCTTGAAGTTCACATAGCCAGTGATCTTCTCGCGATCGCCATCGAGGCACACCGGAAAGCGCGTGTGCGCGTCGATATGCGCCGCGACAATTGCCTTCGCGAGCGACTGCGAGGTCGACAGCATCACGACCTGATCGATTGGAATCATGAGTTCTTCCACGCGCCGACTGGAGAGACGCGCCGCACCTTGAATCACACGCTCTTGATGGACATCAATATCTTTCGTCATGCGCGCCATTGCTGCGAGCGACTGAATCTCGTCCACGGTTGCGGTTGCCGCGCCCTCCTTGCGCCGACCCTCAAATGGACGATTGAGAAGATGCAGAAGCCACACGAAGGGCTCCGCAACGCGCGTCGCGATCGCAAGCGGAAGTGCGATGATCGTTGCCAACTGCCGATTGAACTGCACGCCGAGCGTCTTCGGAAGAATCTCCGTGAACTGCAGCATGACGAATGTGAATGCGAGCGAGAAGATCCAAATCCACTTGTCCCCATACAACTCGTCGAACTGCGCACCAGCCACAGATGCGCCAATCGTGTGTGCGGTCGTATTGAGAATCAGAATGACTGCGATGGGCCGATCAATCCGCTTCTTGAAGCCGCGCCAAATCTCGCCAGCACGCGGGTGCTTTTGCGACAACTCGGCCACCTGACTCGGTGTCAAACTCAAAAGCGCGGCTTCCATCAATGAGCAGACGAACGACACGATAAGCGCAAGCGCGATACTAAGAAGAAAGAGCGTCACGCAACGCAATATACTGAAGACAGCGGCGGATGCGTCAATCGTTACTCGTCGTTCTCACCGCCGCCTGCCGTGACAGCCGCTACCTGCGCGGCATTTTCCGCATCTTTCAACTCGCGCCGCTCAAGGTGCAGCAGCGCACGCTCGCGATCGGCCGCGAACTGATTGGTGTACAGCGCGAAATACCGACCGCGGCGCGCGAGGAGTTCACGATGCGTGCCCTGCTCTGCGATACGGCCTTGCTCGATGACCACGATGAGATCGGCGCGTCGAATGGTCGACAACCGATGCGCGACAACAAAGGAAATACGCCCTCCACTCGCACCGCCATGCAACACCTCTTCGACGCCCTCCTGCACAAGTCGTTCTGTCGCAGTGTCAATGGAACTGGTGGCTTCGTCCATCACGAGGATTTCCGGATCACGCAGCACAGCGCGCGCAAGCGCCACAAGTTGTCGTTGACCAGTGGACAGTCGTTCGCCACCTTCGCCTACTTCAGTGTCGTAACCACGCTCTAGGTCTTTGATGAACGCGTGCGCCTTGACGCGCTGCGCTGCAACTTCAACCTCTTCGTTGCTTGCTTCAAGGCGTCCGTATCGAATGTTCTCACGGACAGTTCCCGCGAAAAGATGCGCGACTTGCGGCACGATACCGATGCGTGCAACCAGCCAATCGAGCGGAAGATCGCGGTAGTCGACGCCATCGATTTCAATGCGACCAGCGCGCGGTTCATAGAAACGCGTTGCCAAAGACACGATGGTTGATTTGCCGCCGCCCGTCGAACCAACGAGTGCGATGGTCTGACCGCGGCGTGCGGTGAGCGAAAAGCCGTGCAAGACGGGCACGCCTTCGCGATACCAAAAGTCGACGGCGTCGAAACGAAGTTCGCGAATGCGACCATCGTTGCCATCGTTGCGGAACGGTGCTCGAACATGTTCGTTGTCTGCGATCGCAGGCGCGGTCGCGAGGAGCGACGCAATGCGCTCAGCGGCGCTTGATGCACTCAGGATGTCTGCGAATCGCTGTGCAAGTTCTTGCACAGGCTGCGCAAAGAGCGCCGCAAACTGCATGAACGCGATGAGCGTGCCGAGTGAAAGTTTCTCATCCGACCGCACCCACTCGACGCCGTGCCAAAGCACCAAGGCTGCGCCAGTTGCTGCAAGCATCGACATCAATGGCATGTACACACTTGAGAGAATCGCCCCACGCATCGACCAGAGGTTCATCTCTGTCGAGAGTTGCTGAAACTCGGCGAGATTCGCCTCCTCACGCGCGAGCGTCTTCGTCGTGCGTGCGCCGAGCAACATTTCGCCGTACGACGCTGTCATCGCGCTTGCGACGCGACGCGCCTCGCGTCCAGCACGCATGAGAAACCGCTGAAAAATCACGCTCGTGAGCGCCATCGCAGGAACGGCAGCAAGTGCCCAAAGCGCGAGTCGCTCATTCGTCCAGAACATGGCGGTGACGACCCCGATGAGAATCGCTGAACACCACGCGAAATCCAGCATCACCCACGGCAGAATGCCTGAAACCTTCGAGCAGTCACTCGTCAAGCGAGACACAAGCCAACCCGTTGGACGCACATCGAAGTACGCGGGCTCAAGCGTTTGCAACTTTCCGAAGCAATCGCGTCGCAAGCAATCAGCCGTGCGGGTTGCAACCACACCTGCTCCAGCAATAAAGGTCCACACACCCGCTGCAAACAGCAGAAAAACCGCTGCATACAACACGATCGGCCACAACAACACGGCGTCGCTTCCGCGCCTCGCCTCATCAACAATGCGCCCAACAAGAATCGGGAGCATCGTTTCAATCGCAGCCACCACCACGCCGCCGCCAACAAGCATCGCAACGCCTTGTCGCTGCTGCAACGCGCGTTGCACAATCGGCTTCCACACGCGAAGTGTGAATCGCGCGCGCGCGTCATCTTGGCGTTCAACTTCAGACATGCGACGCCTCCAACGCCACGACAAATTCAGCGTCCGCGTGGTTCTGAATTTCCCACAGCGTTCTATACAGTCCATGCTGCGCGATCAGTTGATCGTGCGTTCCACGCTCGATGACCCGCCCTTCATCCAGCACCAAGATCAGATCCGCATCCATCACGGCACTCAACCGATGCGCGACGATGATTTTCGTCTGCACAGACTTGCGCGCACGCAACGCGCACAAAATCGAAGCTTCGGTATCTGCATCCACAGCACTCAACGCGTCGTCCAACACCAAAAGTCGTGGCTCTGCAACCAGCGCGCGCGCGATTGCAACACGCTGGCGCTGACCTCCCGAAAGCGTCATGCCCTTCTCACCAACAACGGTGTCATATCCTTCCGGAAATTTGCCAATCGTGTCATGCACACAGGCAACCGCAGCACTTGCATAGAGGTCTTCGTCGCGCGCAGATTTCGCGCGTACGCCAGCACGCAGATTGTCGCGAAGTTTCTTCGAATACAGGAACGGTTGTTGCAACACTGTTCCCACCACACTTCGAATCGATGCGCGCGGCACCGAGGAAAGTGGTCGCCCATCGACTTCGATGTTTCCGGCAACTGGCTCGTGAAACCGGAGCAAGAGTTGCACAATGGTTGTTTTGCCAGCACCGGATGGACCAACGAGCCCAAGCGTCTGTCCTGCGCGAAGTTCGAAGGAGATGCCATCCAATACAACGGGCCCGTCGCGATATGCGAATCGCACATCTGTAAACCGCACGGCCAATCCCTCGGCCGACGCTTCGAGTGGTCGCGCATCTACGGGCGTCGGATCGAAATCGCGCTCTTCTGGTCGTGCGAGAATTTCCTCAAGTCGCGACACCGCCGCGAGCGCTTTTCCCGCTTCAACAACCATGCGTCCAAGCATGCGCACTGGCCAGATGAACATGCCAACAACGGTGAGGAAGTAAAAGTACGCGCCCACTTCAAGTGATCCGCGCGAGAGAAGCCACGCGCCAAGACCAACGACGACAACCTGCTGCAAGAAGCAGATCAAATCGGACTTGGCCCAAAACGCAGCGAACAAGCGGAAGAGATGCGCATCGGCATCACGAAATGCACCTGAACTTACGGCAAAGCGTTCATTCTCGTGTGCAGCACGACCAAAGGCGCGCACCGTTCGAATGCCGGTGAGATTCTCTGTCACATTCGTGGTCATCGCGCCTTCTGCAGCTTCCTTTGCAGCAAACGACGGCGCCATGCGACGAAAGTGAACCGCCGTAAAGGCAAGCATCGCCGGCACGCACACAATCGACGCCAGTGCCATGCGCCAATCAAGTGCAAGCATGATTGGAAGCGGTACGACGAGCATCAGCACAGCGCGACCAATTTCCGGCGCTTGGTTTGCACAGAATGCGCGCGTTGTCTCGATGTCGGATGTGCAGCGTTGCACAATATCTCCCGACGGCAACTCATCGAGTGTCGATGCGGGAAGACGCTGCACATGGTCGTACATACGATCGCGAAGTCGACGCGCGATCCGTTCCGCTGCACCGGATGCAAAGCGTGTTTTGAGGTGCATCGCAACGCCTGAAAGCATCGCGATCGCAATCATCGCCACCGCCGGAATCCAAAGCGCCTCGGTCACACGATCTGATCCACCGAAGGTATCAACGACCATGCGTGACAACGCCGAGGCAGATTTCGGATCGCCCACAATCGTGTCAAACACCGCTTGTGGAATGAGAGGCGCCGCGTACAACGCAATCGCAGACACGACCAGCGCGCTCGTTGCCCACACAAAATTCCGGTGTTCCCCCGCTGCAAACTTCCAGATGGCAGCAAGCCCTGCGCGCACTGATGGTGCTGGTGGCTTCGGCTGGTCGGCCGTCGATTTCGGCTCAGAAGTGTCACTCGCGTTGCTCATGCAGGCGGCTCAGAAAGGGCGCGAGTCTACGCGGGAGAACGCTTGAGGGGCGCCTATTCCATGACTTTGGTTGGCCGCATTTGCTTCCAACCCGTGCTTCCAACCCGTGCTTCCAA
>JASGCF010000032.1:6667-16145 GCA_030054275.1 Limnohabitans sp.
TGCTTCCAACCCGTGCTTCCAACCCGTGCTTCCAATCCGTGCTTCCAACCCATGCTGTGCAGTCGCGCGGCGCGCGCTGAACTCGTCGTGTTGTCCGTGCGGCTTTCTCCCACAAAACTCACCCACGACGATCAACGGGACTGTTATCGCATCTCGCCGAAAATCAAAATACGCCCATTGGTACATCCAATCACAAGTTGCTTTCCATCTTCGCTGAATCGCAAGTCTCCAACCGTTGCAGGCAAAGGCATCCGAAGCAGTCGTTCGCCCGATGTCGCATCGACCATCGCCAATCGCCGATCATTCGACACCATCGCGATGCGATCTCCTTGCGGCCGAATCGCAAGAAATCGCCCTGCAGAGAGCAACGGATCGCTGCGCAAAATCTCGCGCATGGTGCGTGCGTCGATCACTTGTAACGCGCCATCGACATCCGTCGTCGCAATCAAATCACCAGCGGCCGCGATCGCGAGCCGACGATAGGGCATCGTGCCAACTGCGATTGCTGGCTGCGACTTCGGTCGGCCATCCCATCGCAGATATCCTGGCGGAAGGGTCGATGCAGCAACGATTGCATCGCCGACCGGTCGCAGTGAAACGATCGCACTTGGCTCTGAAATCACAGGGTTCGCCGCGATGATTGACCGCAAATCAATACTCGCGATCGGCGCGCCCGTCGACGCATCCAGTGACACAAGCGCCTCATTTCCGCTTGAAACACACAATCGCCCGTCAGTGAAAAACTCAATTGCCGACACAGTTGTCATGCCGACGCCTGCAAGCGTCGCTGCGTCGATCATCCAACGAAGTTGTGGATTTCCGATTTCAACACAGTCAAAAAGCGCAATCGATCCACCTCCGCTCACTGCAACTCGCCGACGACGCGCGTCCACAGCCAAGCGCTGTACCGGAGCACGAAGTGACTCTTGAGCGGCGATGCGCGCGATCTCGCGTCGCGTTGAAACTTCCACAACAGCAACCGCGCCTGTGCGATCGACCATCGTTGCTGCAAGCGAACCATCTGACGACAGTCGAAGTCCCTTCGACGGCTCTGCAATCAGCCGTGTGCCTTCCGGATCGTGCGTGGCAAGATCCCAAATTCGCAGCGACTTTCCCGTCGTTGCAAGCCTGTTCGGATCGGCGCCCCACGCCACGCACCACGCCTGCGCATCATGACCTGGCAGGCGAAACGATCGACCTGTTGCGATCTCTTCGATGCGCGGAAATTGATCCATTGCTCCTGCTGCAACGCGCGTCCCGTCCGGCGAAATTTCCCCCGCGTAGGTTGCAACTCCGCCCATCGTTGCGGCGCTCAATCCACCATAGCGCGTGCCATCACTGCGGAAGACATCCACCAAGCCAGCGAAACTTGTCGCGCTTAGATACGCGCCGTTGCGTGAAAATCGCACATCGGGCACATCATGACTTCCAGAGAGTTTCGCGTTCCAACGATCTTCCAATGTCGTCGCATCAACGACCAGAAGCCGCGCAGGCTCCACTCCGATCGCCAGCAGTGTGCCGTCCGGTGAGAAATCAAGTGAACGAATGTACGCGCCGAAATCGCGTTCAATCTCGATCACACCGCTGTCGACGCGCGAGATGCGAAGTGGCTCGTCTTTGTTCACCCACGCAACACGCAAGCCATCGGGTGACAACGCCACCGCTGGAAACAGCTCTTTGGGCTTCGTACCTTCCCAGAGTACGGCGCCTCTGTCGCTCTTCGCCTCTGTCGCAAGCGACTGGACAACGGGCGCGAGCCCCATGCCTCCACGAACAACCCGTGTTGCGCCGTGATCAACATCAAACGAAAGAATCTCTGTTTGCGCACCTTCGCGCGGATCGCGAATCTCGATGAGCTTCTCACCCGTGCGCGAGTCCACAACGACCGATGTATCACCGGCTGCACTCACGAAGACATCGCCGTCGCGAGCCTCAAGCACTTCGTACACATTCCCTTGCCCAAATGTGATATCTGCGAGCCAGCCTTCCGCGCGCGACTGAATTGCATCCCACTCGAATCCGCGCGCATTCGAACCGAGCGATGCGAGCGCTTCGCGTGCGCTCGGAAAATCAGCAGTTTCGATGGCGTACTGCGCGGTGCGCAAGGCCGCCACATCGCGTTGATGCGCCGCCTCGCGCGCTGCGAGTACGGCCAGTGTTGTGGTCGTCGTGAGTAAAAGAAGTGATGCAGCAACCGCTATAGAAAACGCTCGATGACGCGCGATGAATCGCGACAACTGATACGCCAATGTTGGCACGCGTGCCGTGACTGGCTCACCACGAAGCGCACGAGAAAGGTCGGCGGAGAATTCAGCAACCGATTGAAATCTTCGTGCTGGATCTTTCTCGAGTGCCTTGGCAAGAATGCCGTCAAGATCTGCTGCAAGTCCACCAACAAGTGAGCGCCCAACGCTGGAAACGCGCGGGATCGGCGAATCTGTGACGGTGCGCGCGGCCGCAAACACTCCGGCGTCGCGCGGCACGATGTACGGCAGCCGCCCTGCAAGCGCCTCGAACAACACCAGCCCCAATGCATAGACATCGCTGCGCGTATCGGCTGCGTCGCGTGCACCAAACTGTTCAGGACTCATGTACTGCAGCGTGCCAACAAGTCGGGTCGTCACCGTGACTGCGAGCGTCGATACGCGATCACCGTCGATGGCTTTCGCGATACCAAAATCGATGACACGCGGACGGCCGTGACCGTCGACGAGAATGTTCGCGGGCTTCAGATCGCGGTGAAGAACGCCGCGCGCATGTCCGAAAGCAACCGCATCGGCAACCTCGATAAAGAGACGAACGATTTCCCGCGGTGACAACTGCTCATCGCGGCAGTACGCGGTGATGGCGCGCGCATCTTCGACGAACTCCATCGCAATCCACGGCTCTGCCAAGTCGCGGCCGCTCCCAATCGCACTTCCGGTTCCCGACGCGTATACGCGCGCGATGCCAGGATGCTCAAGACGAGACATCAGCGCAGCTTCAAGCCGAAAGCGACGCTCCGCAGATCCACCCGCAAGCGATGCGCGCAACACCTTCAATGCCACGCGTCGTCGCGGTTCGTCTTGCATCGCTTCATACACAGCGCCCATGCCACCAACGCCAATGAGCCGCTGCACGGTGCAACCGCCGATACGCGAACCAACAAGTCGCTCCTCCGTCGAGTGGTCACCTTTCCCGCGCGACAGTGGTGGCGTTGGCTCTGCGACATAAAACCGTAAGAGGTCGATGACCTTGCGTCGTGCCGTATCGTCGAGCCCGCTCGCATCAACGAAAGTAAGCCGCTCGCTTTCTGGGAGCGCTATCGCGTCATCAAAAACTTGTTCCACCGCTTCTTGCAAACCATGTTCGTCGCGCGAGTGATCGAACATCACTCAGCCTCCGCGATCGCGCGACGCAGCCATGCGCGCGCGTAACTCCATCGCTTACTCACGGTGCGCGGCGCGATGTCCAAAAGAATCGCTGTTTGCTCAATCGAAAAACCTGACAAGAAACGAAGACGCGCAACTTGGGCACTTTCTGGGCTCTCCTGCTCCAAAAGCTCGAGTGCTTCGATCGCTGCAATCGTCGATGGCGACAACGCACGCGTCACATCTTCGAGTTCACCCGCAACCACATCGATCGGAACACGCTCGCGATTTCCGCCGCGGCGAAGTCTGCCCTCGGTTCTTGCGAGATCGATCAAGAACTGACCCATCGCGCGACCGACAGAGCCCCAAAAGTGTCGACGATCATCCCAAACCGCGCGCTCGACATTGGGTCCGAACATCTTGAGGAAAAGCTCATGCACCATCAGCGTCGGCTGCAACTGCGCACGAGTTCCTTCGGCAGAACACGCGCGCACGGCCATCTCGTGAATCTCACTGTAAATCGTGCGCCAAAGCCGCTCGGTTGCGGCGGTATCGCCGCTGCTTGCCGCGTTCAGCATTTCGGTGAGGTTCTCGACATATTCGCCCGTTGGCATGGCAACATCATGCCATGAAATCCAACACGCAGGAAACGGCGTGTTGTTATCTCAGGTGCGTTCTGGATGTTGAACCGTGCGATTCAGAAGGGCGTTTTGAAGCCCATCGCTCGCACGCCGCACCAACCGACCAGTGCTTCGAAGAGCACGAACATCGCAGACAACCACACAGCAATGGCTGGCCACAGAGTCCACTCGGGCGTCCACGCGAAGTACCACATCACACCAAGCAAGATCGCGAGCGTCTCCATGAAGACGCCAATCGCAAATCGAATGGTGCGTCCGCGTCGATCGATGTTGCAGGTGAAAGCCATGGAATGCGCGTCCTTTCCAGAGTTTGTCGCAGAACTGCGTTTCAGTATTACTTTCGTTCAAACACGAGAATGTGTTGTTGTGGCAGCGCGCGCACATTCTCAACAAACTGTAATCCGACGGCTTCCATTTCGCGTTGCGCTTGGATTTCGCTCATCTTGTGGCGTTCCTTGATCGCCACAGTCGGATCTTCCAGTCGATACTCGACGAGATATACGCGGCCGCCAGGTTTCAACGCACGCACGATCGATGTCATCATTTCCCATGGATGCGAGAATTCGTGATACGCATCCACGAACAGCACCACATCGACAGAGTTCGGTTCGAGCCCGCAGTGATCGATCTCACCAAGCACTGGCATCACATTGTGTGCGTTCTCTTCAAGCGCACGCTCTGTCACGATGTCGAGCATCTCTTTCTGAATGTCTGTGGCGTACACAACACCTTCAGGAACCAAAGGTGCCAATCGCATCGTGAAATAGCCACTGCCAGCGCCGATATCCGCAACAGCATCGGTTGGCTTCAACTTCATGGAAGAGACGAGAAGATCTGTGCGTTCTTCGCGTTCGCGCTCTGGGCGCTCAAGCCATCCAACGCCGAAGTGCCCCATCACCTCCGCGATTTCTCGACCCATGTAAGTCTTGCCACTTCCGCCCTCGCCGCGCTCGCACACGCCGTAGGCATCGGACGGGAGTATTGGCGCAGCAGAGACTTCAGGCACACTCGCCTGCACGCGAGGATCGCTTGGTGTTTCGGCTTCAACAGCACTCTTCGCAACCGTCGCATTCGACGGCGCTCGCTCGCAGGCGCAAAGCATGACGAAGGTGAGACCGATGGTCACACCACGCAATACTTGAGGAAGCAAACGAGTCGGCTCAGTCATCTTGTGGTCGCTTCTGTTGCGCTGTTGAGGCCTTGAGTTCGACATTGATTTCGATCTCTTTGCCATCGCGCATCACACGCATCTTGGCAATATCACCAGGCTTCGAAGCACGCAATTTGGTCATCATGTCTGCGGTTGATCCAAGCGAAACGCCGTCCCAACTCAACAGAATGTCGCCAACCTTGATGCCTGCGTCCGCGGCGCTTGTATTCGGGCTCACATTCTCAACAAGAATGCCCGACTCGCCGTCTTCTGCCATGCCAGGCTGAATTCCAAGCCGCACGGGTGCGTAGCCACGATCATTTCCGCCAGGTGCGGTATCGACCACGCGCGGTGCAGGATCTTGCGCGCGAGCACCGGTGCCAAACTCCAATCGTTCTGGACTCGCTGCGCGCCACATGGTGATCTTCTGTACGAGATCGAGAATCGCTGGCACCCCGCGAGGATCGACGGTGTAGCCGACATCGCCTGGCTGGTGATAAATGTCATGGACGCCGCTGAAGAAGAACAGCACTGGAATTCCCGCGCCAAAGAAACTCGAGTGATCGCTTGGGCCGCGACCACTTGGATCTGCGTAAATCGTGAGACCGCTTTCTTTGAAGAACGGCTCAAGCATGCTGCTGAAGCCCTTCGCGCTTTCCACTCCGCCAACCACCAGTTCCTTCGATCGCATACGGCCGATCATGTCCATATTGAGCATGATGTCGACCTTGTCTGCTGCAATCGACGGGCTCTTCACATACGCGCGTGATCCGTTCAGACCCATCTCTTCGGCGCTAAACGCTAAGAACAGCACGCTGCGCAGATTCGCGTCCGCTGGCGCTTCTGCATACTCCTTCGCCAAGCGCTTCGCGAGCACCAACATGCCAGAAGTTCCGCTGGCATTGTCATCGGCACCTGGGTGCACCTTGCCACGATTCGCTGGATCCGCGCCGTACATGCCGTATCCGACATGGTCGTAGTGCGCACCGACAACAATCCACTCATCTTTCAAATTGCCGCGCCCACCAAGAATGCCGCCGACATTGTGTGTCACGATTTCGCCCGTATCGACCTTGGTTTCAGCTTTCACCGGACGATCTTCGCGCAACGCGATCGTGCGCACAGCAGCGTCGCTTGCCGTCATCGTGTCTGCGATCTGTCGCAACGCCATCAAATCACGCGCATCTTGATCGCACGCCTTCACCAAGTCATTTGCTGTCGCGGTGTCGAGAACGATGCACGGAATTCCAAGCACGCCACCCAAACTCTCTGGGCTCATGGCTGCAAGATCTGCCTTTTTTCCGCCGTATTCTGGCGGCTCGGTCACCAAGATCGCCGCTGCGCCGCGCTTGCGCAACGCGTCAAGTTTCGCTGCAAGACTTGACGCACTGGTGAACTTGTCACCGCCCCAGCGTGATTTTCCGTTCGCATCGAGTGGTTCGCCGCGCATCACGAGCACCACCTTGCCATCGAGCCGCTCATCTGGGCCGAACGACGCGTAGCCGTCCTTCCCCGATTCGATGCCGTAGCCGACGAAGACAAGCGGCAACTCTGCTTTGCCGCCGCCCGAGTTTCGCATCGCTCGCGCGCCTTCTGCAACGCGCCCGTCGAAGGTCACCTCTGCACCAGACACGCGACGCTCACGACCTGGCAAGTCAAACGGCTGACGCCATGGATCGACTGGATTTGCCTGCGAACCCGATGCAAACGCTGGCTCGAGGCCAGCCTTCGTCATCCAGAATTCACAGTACTCAGCAGCGCGCTCGATGCCATCGCTGCCTGGCACGCGACCCTCGAACCAAGGATTCGAGAGCGTTTGTACATGTTGGTACCACTCAATCGCATCAGGCCCGAGATCGGCGAGCACTTGTGCAAGCGAAGTGGACGATGGATCCACTGGCACGAAGTTCTCATTCGGGTTGAAGGTGTAGACATTCACAGATCCTGGAATGATCTTGCCTTCGCCAGTTGGTTTTGCTGTTGCAGTTGCACGCGGCTTCGGCGTGCCTTTGCCAGGCTGCGTCACATCCGAGAAGAGCGCTGGGCCCGTGCGTTGTTGCGCGGTCGCACGCGCTGCGGATGCGCTGGCTGCTGTCGCGCTTGAACTCGCGTCACTCTTTCGCGCCGTTCCGTCAGAAGTTGTGCCAGCAGTTGCGCCAGAAGTTGCGCCGGCGGTTGCGCTGACCTTCGCCTGCGCACGGTTCGCATTGCCTGCTTCTGGCGCGGCTTTCGACGAATCGGCGGCTGTTGAAGCCTGCGCTGGTTTCGCTTGGGTGCTTGTACTCGTACAACCAAGCATCGCCATCGAGAGCGTCGTTGCCAAAACGCCTGCGGACAACACCGCAGTTGCGAGTGCCGTAGGACGCCGAAATTGCGGATTTCCGCGCAGAGCGTTCAAATTTTCTGGGATTTCGGACGCAGTCGCAGTGGCGTGAGATGAATCGAATGGCATAGGGACGAAAGGGTACCGCCCTCGCCATGTTGGCGGTGCGAATTCGCGCGGGTTCAACCTATACTCGCCGCCTTACAGAAGTTTGCGCAGGGCGTCCGCGTCGGTCGTCATGCGCGCTTTGCGTTCCCTGCGGGTTTCCCGCCACACCAATTGCGATGCACACCGTGACGACCGCCACCACCGCCGCCGCGTCTGCCACCACCCTCGGCCCGACCGACACCTTCTATGGGCGCCACATTCCGCACACGGCTGCCGAGACCGCGTCGATGCTGTCTGCCTGCGGCTACAGCACGATGGATGAGTTCATCCACGCGTCGGTGCCCGCGACCATTCGTCTTGGTCGCGAGATGGAGATCGACGACCCGACCCGCACGGTGGCAGGCGTTGGGCGCGGTGAAGCCGAAACACTCGGCGCACTGCACGCACTTGCACGGAAGAACGAAGTCTTCCGTTCGTACATCGGTATGGGCTATGTCGACACGATCGTGCCCGGCGTGATCCTCCGCAACATCCTCGAGAATCCGCAGTGGTACACGGCGTACACGCCGTATCAGGCGGAAGTCGCGCAAGGCCGCCTTGAAGCGCTCTTGAATTTCCAAACCATGATTTCCGAGTTGACGGGTCTGCCGCTCGCAGGCGCGTCGCTCCTTGACGAAGGCACCGCCGCTGCAGAAGCGATGAATATGTGCCACGGAATCACGGGCGAAACGCGCACCAAGTTCTTCGTGGCCGAAGATTGCCATCCGCAAACGATCGCCGTTGTCGAGACGCGCGCGAAGTGGCTTGGTATCGAGGTGGTTGTTGGAAACCCCGAGAAATTCGCGGCCAACGACGGATTCTCCGACGCGTTCTGCGGCGCGCTTGTTCAGTATCCGACGACCGACGGTCGCATTGAGTGCTACAAGTCATTCACCGAAAAGGCCCACGCCAAGGGCGCGCTTGTGGTTGCCGCGTGCGATCCGCTTGCGCTCGTGTTGCTCGCGACGCCTGCGTCGTGGGGCGCGGACATCGCAGTCGGAAGCGCGCAACGCTTCGGGGTACCAATGGGTTTCGGCGGCCCGCACGCGGCGTTCATCGCGACGAGCGAGGCCTATGTGCGCAAACTTCCAGGCCGCATCATCGGTGTTTCGCGCGATAGTCACGGCAATCGCGCATTGCGCATGGCAATTCAAACGCGCGAACAACACATTCGCCGCGACAAGGCAACTTCCAACATTTGCACTGCGCAAGTGCTGCTCGCTGTGATGGCCGGTATGTACGGCGTGTATCACGGGCCAGAAGGCTTGAAGAAGATCGCAGATCGCGTGCATCGCCTGACACTGACACTCGCACGCGGCCTCGCGAAACTCGGCCACGACACGGGAAATGGCGGTAAAGACGCGTTCTTCGACACGCTGCGCGTGAAGCTCGGTGGTGGCATTGCAACCACCGATGTGCTTGCTGCCGCTGCGAAAGCGCGCGTCAATCTGCGTGCGTACGGCGACGGCACGCTTGGTGTCACGCTTGATGAATCAACGACACTCGCGAACGTCGACACGCTGCTTGCTGTCTTTGCAGGTGGCAAGTCGGGCGCAACGACCGCGCTCGCCGTCGAAGCGAAGACCGGCGTCATTCCCGCGGTTTTCGCGCGTTCTGGCGCCTTCATGCAACACGATGTGTTCAACCGTTACCACGGCGAACACGAAATGCTGCGCTACATCAACAAGCTTGTGTCGAAGGACTTGAGCCTTGTGCACTCGATGATCACGCTCGGCTCATGCACGATGAAGTTGAACTCGACGAGCGAGATGATTCCGGTGACCTGGCCCGAATTCGGGCAAATTCACCCGTTCGCACCGCGCGAGCAGTGGCTCGGTTACGCGGAAATGTTCCGCACGCTTGAGAA
>JASGCF010000321.1 GCA_030054275.1 Limnohabitans sp.
GCCGAGGCATTCCCACACGACCGCAATGTCATCTGCAAGCAGGCGCACGCAGCCAAGACTGCGGTCTTGGCCGATCGAGTCGACATCGATCGTGCCGTGAATGCCGTAACCAGCAAGTTGCGCATTCGTCGCGTCTGTGCCTTCGAGGCCGAGCCAGTGTTCACCGATCGGATTCTTCGGGTCATCTGCTGCGAAATGCTCGCCAGTCACCGGATGAATCCACTCTGGGTTGAGCAACTTCGATCCAACGCGCACTTTGAAACTCCCCGTCGGAGTGCCGTTCGCGGAACCGAGTCCGCAAGGAAGTGAAGTGAGAACAACGCGGTCTGTACCAGCACCCATGCAGATATCGACGCGATAGTCGCGCTTCGAAACGACAGCGCTGAACGGGCCTTTCGGCAGTTTCAGTCGCTGCCCGACGCGAATCGCCTCTGGCTTCTTGATGTTGTTGATGCGCTGGACAAGCCGCCAGTCGCAACCAATCTTGTGGCGTCGCACGATCTTCTCAAGCGTGTCATTTGGCGCAACTGTGTACTGGAAGAACATCGGGTCGTTGGCGTTGTAGACCGGCGTGAAGACCAGTGTGCGCCCGAGTTCGATCAACGCCTCGGACGCGCGCCGCGCATCGAGTGGGCCAAGCGTGTCAGCGAGCAGTGCATTCGACAAATGCTGTCGAGCTTTCACGGGTTCGCTTGCGGCAAGTGAAAGACCAAGTGCAAGTTCCGCTTCGGGCGTACCAGTCGCCGCTGTGGCCGCGGTGTTCGCTGGCTTTGCGTTTGGATCGATCCCATTGCGAACAGTTGGTGGGGTCGCGGGTGTGGTCGCGGGTGTGGCTGTAGGTGTGGCTGTAGGTGAACTTTGGGGCTCAGCCTGCGCAGGCGAATCGATAGGCTTGGTTGCGGGTGTTTGCTCGGCTACAGCATTGAGTTCATTCGAGCGCCGTGCTGCACTGGCAACCATTTGGTCAAGCGCGGCTGGCTGCGGCTCCGTCACGGGAAACTCAGCAGTCGCCAGTTGCGCTGTTGCACGCATGGATGGCACTGTGTTGTGGAGTTCAACGCGCGCGCTTGTTTCAGAAAGACCTTCGCCGTCGTCGGCATCTGCACGCAACATCATGTAGCCACCAGTCAACGACACCACTGCGCCGAACGCCATGATGGTGACAGGTCGGAAGAGGATGCTTGGCTGCCGATACGAGCCAGTGGAGCGAGATGAACGATGTGACTGGCTTGCGAGCGCCATGAGAAACCTCATGAGAAAACTCTGTGAAAGACCAAGAAGACCACCTTGGTCGGCGATTCGCGCAGGATAGGTAGATTCAGACACGGTGTGCGCGTCATTCGTCGGCACATTCAGGCGTACCGCGCGTCGGGTCTGCTGGCGCCGGCACACGCGTGGATGGGTTCCCAAAACCCGTCATGCCGCGCCCCGTTATGCCGCACCGAATCACTCGCTTCTCTGTGACCAGCCATGCGACGCGAGCGTCATGCGTTTCGACAGGCACTTCACCGAATTCTTGGCACGCGTAGGCAAATCCAATCGTTGCGGCGCGCGCGTCGGGGCGTAACTTTGGCAGCAGTGCGTCGTAGAAACCTTTGCCGCGTCCGAGGCGATTGCCCACCGCGTCGAAGGCGCGACCTGGCACGATGACGGCATCAATCTCGCGCGGCTGCACGCGACGAACGCACGGCGCGTCCGGATTTGGCGCGCGAATTCCGTAGCGATCGGTGCGCCACATCGTTGAACACAACGGGTCTCGAGCGCGAATCGCAAACAATCCAAGTGCCCGCAGGGCGCTCGAATGTTGCGCGCCGCTTGCGATGTTTGGCGCATCGAATACCAGTGGAAAGACAGGGCAAACCCCGCGCGTTACAAGTTGCGTGATCAGTGGATCCGTGTCGATTTCATCAGGAAGTGCTCGATACACCAAGACGAGTTTCGCTTGCACAAGAGGCGGCGCACGCAAGACCAGCTCTGCAGCACGCCGTGCAGCGTGTGCGCGCGCCATTGGTCGCAACTCTGCGACGGTGTTGCGTACATATGTTCGCAGGGCGCGCTTCGCATCGCGGCTGTTGGGCAACGCATGTTCGCTCGAAGATTCTGTTGCGTGGCTCACGATGCTTCTCCCGCTTCGTTGCGTGCAAGAGCGCGGATGGCACGCACTTTCGCGAGATGCTCTGAGATCGCAGCTTCAAGTCCACGATCGGTTGGTTTGTAATACAGCTTGGAAACACCGAGATACTCTTGGGTGCCGATACCGTCCGCGCGATCGTGGGGATATTCGTACCGACCAGCATCTGCGGCGAGGGGCGTTCCATCATCAGCGGTGCGAACTGCGCGGCGCTTTGTTTGATCGACAATGGTGAAGGGAACAGGCACGGTGCGACCATCGCGTGCGTCCGACATTGCGTCCCAAATGGCGCACGCTGCTGCGTTTGACTTTGCAGCGACAGCGAGAAATGTCACACATTGCGACAAAATCAACTGCGCTTCCGGCATGCCCACGCGCTCGACAGCCTGCCAACATGCAACGGCCGTTTGCAGCGCGCGCGGATCTGCATTGCCGATGTCTTCGCTGGCAAAGATCGCGAGGCGCCTGCAAATGAAACGCGGATCTTCACCCGACACAAGCATGCGCGCAAGCCAATACACCGCCGCATCAGGATCACTGCCGCGCATGGATTTGATCAAGGCACTTGCGAGGTCGTAGTGTTCATCGCCGTCACGATCGAAGACCGGAACTTTTCCATCAAGCGCAGCGCGTGCGAGTGCAAGCGTCACGCGCGGCTCGGTATCGGCGCGCACAGCGTTCGCCGCAGTTTCGAGGGCAGAGAGCGCGCGTCGCACATCGCCATCACACACGCGCGCGAAGTGCGCGCACGCATCGTCATCGAGGATGAGCGTTGCAATTCCCACGCCATCTGGATGTGTCAGTGCGCGTCGCAAGACCAGCGCGATATCTGCTTCATCCAACGGCTGAAAGCGAAAGACCACAGATCGCGAGAGGAGCGCGGGCGCAACCGCCCATGTTGGATTTTCTGTTGTTGCGCCAAACAGGATCACGCTTCCAGCTTCCACGCCTTCCAAAAGCGCATCCTGTTGGTTGCGTGCCAATCGATGAATTTCATCGACGAAGAGCAAGGTTCGTTGCGACGATTCACCCAGTCGGCGCGCGGCCGACTCGATTTTCTCGCGTAATTCTTTGACACCTGTTGTTGCACCATGCGCTCGATCAACTGCTGCGTCTGTGCGTGCAGCGATTGCTTCCGCAAGTGTTGTTTTTCCTGTGCCAGGCGGCCCAGCAACAATCATCGATTGCAGCGCGTCCTGTTCAATCAGGCGACGCAAGAGCGCGCCTTCACCAAGACAGTGTCGCTGGCCAACAATTTCGTCGATCGTGCGCGGACGCACACGCACCGCCAGCGGAGCTGCTTTTGCGCGTCGCTCGGTGCGCAGAGGAGACCACAAGTCTTCAGCCATTGCAGCATGGTACGAGTTCAGAAAATTCTGACGGAAGGGCTACTTGCGCTTCCGGCCGCGCGCGTCATCTACGAAGATGCGCTCTATGCAGAAGTCGATTGCGCTTGGAATCGTCGGAACCACCACGGTCTTCACCAGTATTTTCTTGGCGATTGCGCTCTCGACCGTGATCACGCGTCCAAGTGCAGAGTCGCAAGCCATGGCTGGCGCGCGCGAGAACATGAAATCTGCGCTTGACGCTGCGCGGCCCGAAGAT
>JASGCF010000033.1:0-2578 GCA_030054275.1 Limnohabitans sp.
GAGAATGGTCTTCCATGCGGAGCGCGCTGGCTTTGCGAGATCGATCGCCATCACACTACCCTTTGGCGAACCGAAACTCGTCGTGATGTACAGCGTGTTTCCGATCACATCGATCGGATCGAAGCGGCCATCGAGGCCCTCCGCGAGCACAGTCTTCTTCAGTTCGCCCTTCTCAAGCCATGGGGTCATTGGAGCGATCCACAAATCGTTCGCCTGCCATCCTTTCGATAGTGTTCCGATGAGCCACTTGCCGTCGGTCGATGGGCCAGCGCTCGGGATCTCACTCGGAGTCACTTGCTTGACCACGATCGGATCCTGTGCTGAGAGGCGCCCAACGAGGTGGTGGCGAGTTTCGCGCGAGTAGGGGTCTGTCACATCGCGAAGTGCCGAGTAGAAGAAACTCTTCCCATCGGGCATCCAACCAGAAAAACTCACCTTTCCAGGAATCATGTCTGCAAGCCATTTGCCCGTCGCGACATCAAGGATGTGTAACTCACTCATTTCACTGCCCTTCTGCGAAGTGCCGAAGGCCATGAGCGTGCCTTGCTCATTTGGGCGCCACCAATCAAGACTTGTGAGCCCCTTGGCGTCAAGCGTGTTGACATCAAGCAGTGTGCGCGATGTGCCGTCCACGGTTGCGCGGAACCGCACGACGGCTTGATTCTGTGTGCCACTTCGTTCGGAGTGGAAGTAGCCAGCATCGGTCATCGTTGGGGCGCCGATCGAATCGAGCGTCATCCACGGTTCGAGCGCCTTCGCAAGTTGTTCGCGACACGGGAGTGTGCCAAGCACCTCGCGCGTGTAGTTGTTCTGCGCGGTCGTCCACGACTCCACTTCGCGTGCATCCTTCTCAAGTGGCTCAAGCCAACGGTAATCGTCGGAGATTTCAACACCGTGCACTGTTTCTACAACCGGTGATTTCTTGGTGGCTGGAGGCATGGCGCTCGTTCGGATGGTGGATTGACTCGAGCAACCTGCAACGAGGAGAGCGGAGAATGACCAGTGAAACATGCGTGCGATGTGCATAGAGAAATTTGCTTTCTGTCGGCCAAGCGATTCGGGCGTCGAATCAGCCGACAATTTCAGGAAGATCAAAGAGACCCTGCGTGAGGTTGGTCGGTCCTTGCGCTGTGACCAATACATCTGCTTCGTAGTGAACGCTCATCGAGCCATCTGCGGTGAAGACAGGCCAATCGCGGCCATTCGATCGCGTTTCCGAAGTCGAGACTGCAATCATGGGTTCGACGGCGACGAGGAGACCTGGCTTGATTTCCTTCCAAGCCTCTGGCCATTCACCGGGATACGACGGCACAACATTCGAGACAAATGGCGGTGCGTGCAGTTCCTTGCCATACCCGTGACCGCCAAGACCGCGCACAAGCGCAAAACCACACTCCTTCTCGACATGTCCCTGCACGGCCTTCGCAAAATCAATCAACGGTCGGCCTGGCTTCAAGGCTGCGATGCCACGGCGGAGGCTCTCTACGCCACACGCCATCAGTGCTTCACCAATTCTGTCGCGCTCTTTGATGGCGTAGGTCCACGCAGCATCACCGATCCAACCGTTGTGTCGAACTCCAATGTCTACCGAGAGTAAGTCGCCGCGTCGAAGCGGGGAAGCCTGCATGTCGTGGGTGCCGTGCACAACGCAACTATTCACACTGAGACACGCGTGAGATGGAAACGGCGGGTGCCCGCGAATCTTGTAGCCCACGAAGCAACTTGGTGCGTTGAGTTCAGCGAGGGTCTGTCCAACGAATGCATCGATCTCCGCGAGGGTCTGCCCCTCGCGCAGAAACTCCACCAAGCGTTGATGCGTCTTCACAACGCACGCTGCAGCCTTCGTTGCGCCTTCGATGTCTGCGGGCTTCGTGACAAGCATGGGAGAGGAAATGTACCCGCCTTTGCCAACAAAAACGCCAAAACCGCATCGGCGCAAAAATGACATCGCCACGGAATCCTCCGGGCGATATCGCGTGGTGGATGCTTGTTTTCGCGGGTTTACGCGACCGAACGCACCTTCATGGTTGGACCACCGAAGTTTGAGTTCTGCGTGGTGGTTGAAGCGGTGTCGTTCGAAGTGGTGCAGTTGGGCGTGAAGTTCGGCGTGTTGCCGGTCCACGAGGTCGACTGTGTCGGAGCAGCGCCAGTCCAACCGTTACTCCAACCGTTGTTGCAACCGTTGTTCAAACCGTTGTTCCAGTTGTTGTTGGAAGGGCTGTTATTCCATGCGTTGGTCCATGCGTTCGTCCAGGGCGTGTTCCAGCCGTTCCAGTTGCTCGCCCACGGAGTGTTACCGCTGAAGCCACTCCATGCGAACGGCGATGTGCGGTTCCAATTCCAACCGGTGTTCCAACCGGTGTTCCAGTTGTTGTTGAACCAGTTGTTGTTGAACCAGCCGCTTGTCCACGGTGTGTTCCAGCCGTTCCATGGCGTAGTGCTGTTGAAGCCGAAGCCATTCGGGAAGGCGTTCTGGAAACCATTCTGGAAACCACCAAAGCTTGGGAAACCACCAAAGCTTGGGAAGAAGTTCGACGGAGTCCAACCAGCGAAGTTCGGATTCCAGTTGTTGTTCCAG
>JASGCF010000033.1:2678-5009 GCA_030054275.1 Limnohabitans sp.
TTCCAGTTGTTGTTCCAGCCGGTGAACCCGTTGCCGCCGCAGCAGTCGCTCGTCTCAAAGCCAGGGCAGTTGTTGCAGGAATTCCAAGCATTCGCGTTGTTCCACGCATTGCCCGTATTCCAACCATTCATTGGCGACCAGCCGTTTGGCATCGTGTTGTACATGTGTGACTCCGTAGAGATTCGCAGGGACTCTTCGCGTGTCGCGGACCAGCCCGCAAACTTGCGTCGCGCAGAAATCGGGTCACAGCAGGTGCGACTTTGGCACACGCGTCGAAAGATCCAAAAATGTCGATTGCGCAGCCAATCACACGCAAGAATTGCGCGCGACGATGAAAAACCGTTTGTGCGACGCACGAGTCCGCCACGCGTCGGCTACCAGAGTGTGGTGTGACCTGCGAAGACCTCGCATGGCTCCGACATCGCCCATTCGCACGCCAACGCGCGCTCGTCGCTGGTCGGAAGCAGGACAAGATGCGCTCGCTTTCCCACTTCAATCGAGCCGGTTTCGTGCTCAATACCCAGCACGCATGCTGCGTTGTAGGTCGCTGCGGTGATCGCTTCTGCGGGTGTGAGTCCGCAAAATCGTGCAGCAAGCGCAATGATCAATGGCATCGACATGATCGGACTTGAGCCTGGGTTGCAGTTGGTGGCGATGGCGACCGCTGCTCCCTCGTCGATGAGGAAGCGACCATTTGCGTAGCGGCCGTCGAGTGTGAGGCCGCAGCCGGGCAGCAGCACAGCGGTCGACTGCGAGCGCGCGACGCGCACGAGTCCCTCGCGTGAAGTCGCCTCAAGGTGATCCACGCTGCGAGCGCCCATTTCGAGCGCCGTCTCAAGGAAACCCAGTTCGTTGAACTGATCGACATGGACGCGGAGCGGGCAGCCGAGCGCCTGCGCACGCTCAAACAACTTGCGCGTCCACGCGGGGCTCCACGCGCCCTTTTCACAATACGCATCACAGGCAATCGGCCCAAACTCCGCAACAACCTCTGGTAGCAGTTCCTCGATGACACGCGTGCAATACGCCGTTTCGTCGCCGTCGATCGCGTGTGCGCCGAGAAAGGTCGGCACGAAAAATCCATCGCCATCGTGTGCCGCATTGCGCGCGAACGCTTGAACGGCTCGGAGCATCTCAAGCTCGGTCACCCGATCGAGGCCGTAGCCAGACTTGACTTCGATGGCGAGAGTTCCACGACGCCGCATTTCCTCGGTGCGCTTCGACAGGATTCGAAGCAAGCCTTCGCCGAGCGGATCATTCGCAAACGCATCGCGGGTGGCGCGCACGGTCGACATGATGCCGCCACCGCGCGCGAGGATGTCGAGGTAGGGCACTCCCGCGAGTCGTTCGGCCACTTCCGCGTATCGATTACCACCCCAGCACGCGTGGGTGTGGCAGTCAACGAATGCGGGCATGAGCACGCAGCCGTCGTAGTCGCAGCGTGCAGCGGTGATCTCTGCGGGAGGATCGCCCGCCCCGACCGCTGCGATGCGGCCATCCACGGCGTAGACATAGCCGCGTTCGATGACGCCAAGGTCGCGCATCGCGTGTCCTCGACGCGGGCCCTTCGCATTGGCGCCGAATTCCGGTGCTTGTGCCAGCGTGAGAATGCGCACATTCGTGAACAAGACCGCAGAAGTCATACGGCGATTGTCGCAGATCCGTGTGATTTGGCTACCTTGAGCGCGCAGTGACCGCGCCTTACTCAAGTGGAAGGGGTGCTTATGGAACTGATTCTTGTGCGACACGCGAAAGCTTTCGAGCGCGATCCGGCGGCATGGCCAGACGACAGCCGTCGCCCGCTCACCACGGAGGGGCGTGAGCAGTTCGTGCGATGTGCGAAGCGATTGCGACGGCTGGTACCCAAAGTTGATCTTGTTGAATCAAGCGGATTCGTCCGCGCGTGGCAGACAGCGATGCTGCTTGAAGAGCACGCACATTGGCCGAAGCCAGCGCGATTGGAGCGACTCGAAGGAGGCGAAGCGGTCGATCAGAAGCCCCCGCATCTTGATGAGCAACTACAACTTGACGCACTCTTGCGCACCGCCTTCGCCATTCGAGCGATTTCGGTGGTGGTCTGGGTTGGACACGAACCAATGCTTTCGCGCTTCGCGTCGCTTCTGCTCTCTGGCTCTGCCGACACGGTGTCGTTCGACTTTCGAAAGGGCGCAGCGCTCTCGCTCACGATCGACCCAAGTTCGACCAGCGTTTCAACGCTTCGCGCGAAAATGCGTTGGATGTTGACTCCAAGCGTGGTGCGAAAGATTGCGCGATGACGCGCCGCGATTGCAAGCGAGAAACTTCAAGCGAGAAGTTTCAAGCGAGAAGTTT
>JASGCF010000033.1:5109-9230 GCA_030054275.1 Limnohabitans sp.
TTCAAGCGAGAAGTTTCAAGCGAGAAGTTTGTCGAGTTCCGCACGGTCCTTTGCAAATGCGTACAACTTGTCGATCTTCATCATCGTGAGCAACGAAAGCAATTCTTTCGGCGTTCCGTACAAAATCGGCTTTGCGCCAGCCGCGTGTGCTTTGTGACGCAGCGAGATGCAGATTCCAAGCCCCATCGACGACATGAAGGTCACCGACGAGAGGTCCACGACGAAGTGTTGCAATGACTTTCCTGCGTCACGAAGATACGGCTCGACCTCTTGGCTGATGATCGGCGACTCGCGTTGTCCAACCTGTGGACCAACGAGCTTCACCTGAAGCGCAGTTGGGTGACGCGTGATCTCGACAAGGGTTGTCTTCTTCGTGGGAGGCAGCGAACTCATAGGCGGGGCATCCTACCGATTCGTAGGTGCAGGGGTGGGCTGCGCAAGAGGCGTGGTTTCTGGAGCAGCAGGGGCGGGATCGCCCGGTGCATGGAGGGCAGGCTCTGCGGCAGGAGCAGGGTTTGTGTCGCGCGTTTCATCGCGTTTCGGGCGATCCACAGGAAATCCATAGATCACGATGTCTGCCGCGCCGCGATCTGCATCGCGCAGTTCGCGACTTGCATCGTCGATCACGGTGATCGTGAGCACCTTTGCCCGCGGCGCACGCGCCTCAAACTGAAGCACGGTTCCGCCATCGCGTTCGACATGGAAACAGCCAGCGCACAGCACAACTTTCGGCGCGCCATTCGTCAGCGCATTCGCAGCCGAAGCGCCCATTGTTCCGTCCCATGTCGATTGCGACAAGAAGATCGTTCGCAATCGCTCGCGTGTGCCCTCCGGATCTTCGTCGTCGGACGAAGACATGATGTCGACGAAGCGATCAAAGTAGGCATTCCACCGCGTGTTCCAGTCATTCGTGAAAAGCCCATCCTGCGCTGTGATGGGTAGATCAAACTGCGCGCGATCTTCAGGCGACTTCGCACGCATGGCATCGTGTCCGATCTCGCGCGCCTCGCGAACGGCGTCTCGTGGTGCGTTGGCCGCGACCACAGGTGACCCATGCTCACGCGCTGCATCGATCAATGGTTGAAAGAAGCGCACCCAAGTGCCTTTCCCGGCCCAATCGCGACTGCCAGTACTGTCGATGAATTCGTCTTGCGAGATTTCACCGCGCAAGTAACGATCGACCGTCGCTTGTTCGTTGCGCTCAAGATGTTCAAGCGCGATCGCTGTGCCTGGGTATCCCGCTGCGAGATCCTCAAAGACGGCAAGTTGCACCTGATGTGCGACGGGGTCGTCGTGCCGTTCGCCGATGAAAACGGCGTCAGCCCAAGACGCGGAAGCCATCACCTCAGCCCAACCCAGCGAGCGACCAGTCGTTCCCTCAAACATGGTGAGCGCACGCGGGGCGACTGGCTCCGTCGGAACAATCGCGCCACTTGGCTCGCGAAGCGTTGGATCGCTTGTGAAATAGCGCGTGCAGCCCGTGATTCCAATCGGACCTCCAGCGAGCGCTGCGCAGAGGAAACCTGTGCGAAGTATCGAGATCGACAATGTGCGATGACGCATGGGAGGGCGAGTGTACCGACGCTCCGTGTCCCGCGGTCGGGATCGATCTCGAGAGATCTCTGCGATCCCACTTGCTGTGACGCGTGTTCCGCTGCACACTTTGGTATGTCGTTCACTTTAAACTCGATCGTTTCGCGGATGCGCCCATTGCTCGCTTTGCTTCTGATGGCGTGCTTAACCGCTTCGACCGCTTCGGCCGCTTTGACCGCTTCGACCGCTTCGACTGCTGCGCGCGCAGCGCAGCACGACGCGCCGAGCGTTGAGCGTGTCGAGTATTACGACGCGCACTCGGTGGTCCGCGTCACCGTCGAGACGCAGCGTGATGTTCGCACACTTCTTGCGATTGCGAAGGATGTTTTGAACCATCGCATTGATGTCGGTCCGGTCGATGTCATTGTGGATGCTGCGGGACTTCGTGCACTCAAGTTGTCAGCGTTACCGCTTGAGGTTCGCGTGGCCGACCTTGGTCCGTTACTTCGCGCGGATTTTGCAGCGCGTTCGGCGCGTCGTCCGAGTGCGGGATCGACTGGTGGAAGTGGCGGTGGTGCAAGTGACGCGAGCGACGGCGGAGTCGCTGGAGCAAGTTACTTCGACGATTTTCGTACGCTCGATGAAACCTATGCGCAACTTGATGCGTGGATCGCCGCGCGACCGGATTTGGTGACGCCGTTCACGATTGGTACATCGCTTGAAGGGCGCCCGATTCGTGGCATTCGAATCTCGAAGGCGCCGGCGGGAAGTCCCGGTGTTTTGTTCAACGCCACGCAGCATGCGCGTGAATGGGGCGCGCAAACAACTTCGATGTTCATCGCAGATCGATTGATCGCACTCGAAGGCACAGATGCGCGCGTCACCGCGCTTTTGGCGCGTGCGTGGATCGATGTGATCCCTGTGTGTAACCCAGATGGCTATGTGTATTCGTGGACCACGAATCGGTTGTGGCGAAAAAATCGGCGAAACAACGGCGACGGTTCGTTCGGCGTTGATCTCAATCGCAATTGGGCGTTTCAGTGGGGAGGCGGAGGCGCGAGTATCAATCCCGCCGACGAAACCTATCGCGGGCCAAGCGCATTCAGTGAACCCGAAAGCGCTGCGCTGCGCGATTACTTCATCTCGCGAACAACGCTCGCCGGACATATCGACTTCCACGCGTACAGCCAGTTGGTGTTGTCTCCGTGGGGCTATACAGCAACGCCTCCTGCGAACAACGCTGCCTTTCTGTTGCTCGGCAACGAGATGAAAGACGCCATCGCGCGCACGAGTGGAAAGTCCTACACCGTTGGGCCGATCGCAAGCACGCTGTATGTCGCAAGCGGTAGTTCGGTCGATCATGCGTACGGCCAGCACGGCGTTCCCAGTTACACCATCGAGGTGCGTGACACAGGTTCGTATGGATTCGTGATGCCAGTAAGTGAATTGGTTCCAAATGCGGAAGAAAATTTCGCTGCAGCACTTGATCTCGCAGATGCCACGGTCGACGGCGCCGTGTTGCGGCTCCCGCTCGGTGCGCCAGCAACGCTTGAGTATGACGGGCCCCGCACCATCACGGTCGAGGCGCGCGCGATTCGCGGCGCACTCACGACGAATCCAGTCACTTTGTATGCGCGTGTTGGTGCAAGTAGCTCCTTCACGCCCATTGCGATGCAAGAGACTTCACCAAGTCTCTTCGCAGCATCGCTTCCGTTTGATGCATGTGGCCAATCAGTGCAGTGGTACATCGCAGGCGCGAGTACCGTCGGCACAGCGCGTTTACCGCGTGATCCAAGCGGCACCTTTACAACCGCGCTCATCGAAACGACAACGACCTTCGAGGAAACCTTTGAAACCAACGGCGGCTGGATCGTTGGTGCCGCAACCGATACAGCGACGGGCGGTGTGTGGACGCGCGTCGACCCGATTGGCACAGCAGCACAACCCGAGAACGACTCGGTGGATGCAGGAACATTCTGTTTTGTCACAGGGCAGGGCGCGTTCGGTGGTGCCGTCGGTGCAGCCGATGTAGACGGTGGAACGACAACGCTCACATCGCCGACAATTCCGGTTCCAACTGGTGATGCTCGCATCGTGTATCGACGCTGGTACTCAAACAACGCTGGTTCGTCACCAAACACAGACTCGATGCCTGTCACGATTTCTGCGAATGGAGGGCCGTTTGTGCAACTCGAGTTGGTGACGGACAACGCAAACGCGTGGGTCGAGCGTTCGTTCCGGATTGCAGATGTTGCGCCAAGCGCGACAAGCCTGCGACTGCGATTTGAGGCACGGGACCTCGGCGCAGGTTCCATCGTCGAAGCGGGCGTCGATCATGTCCGCGTCCTCGTTGGTGGCTGCACCGCCATACTTGGTGATCTCGATGGCGATCTCGATGTAGACGCAGCAGATCTTGCGATTTTGCTTGGTGCGTGGGGGCTGCCTGGTGCGACAGACCTCGACGGCGACGGGTCAACGGGCGCATCGGATCTTTCCATCGTGCTCGGGGCGTGGGGCTGAACTGTCGAAACTTTGAGAGTGGATCGTCGATTCCCCGTCGTCGATGCCCCGTTGTCGATGCCCCGCCG
>JASGCF010000033.1:9330-16012 GCA_030054275.1 Limnohabitans sp.
CCCGCGTTTTGTCGCGCATTTTGATGGATTTTCGGACGCGCTTCCAATCGTATCGTCTGTACCGATTGTGACAGCGCGACTTTCGAGGCGGCGTGCTCGACGCGTCGTTTTCCCGTGGCACAGTTGCGAGTCGCCCATGGCTCGCGCGTTTCGAAAATTCCTTGTGCTTCTCGCGCTGCTTGTCGCATGCGTCGCTGCATCGCGTGCGTTCGCGCAGTCGTGCGACATGTACTCGACCGACTTTGGAAGTTTCGCTGGGCCGCCAGATCTGACCGACGGCGAGCTACGAGTGCTCTGGTGTGAGAATGGTGCTTCGGTCACCGGTTCGAACTTCTGTCCAACTGGGAACGCACTTCGGCTTGACGCGGCGAGTGAAGATCCTGTGGTCTTGATTGCGACCGGAACGCTTGGCTGTTCCGCGATCGAAATCTCATTCAAGTATGCGCAATTCGCGGCCAGCGGAACGGTGGTGAAGTACGGCCTCACAAACGCAACGGCCGTGAGTTGCACAGCTTCGACCACACTCACGCTCGGAGCGCTTACGACAACAAGTGGCGCGTGCACAACTTTCTCGGCGACGATTCCGCTCGGCTCATCGAAGGGCGTGTACCTGCGTCTTGATCACGGGGCGAATACCAACGCCATCACGATTGATGACTTTGTGATCCGACGCGTCGGTTGCTGTAACACCAGCGGACATTCATGCTGTGTCGCCGGTAGCGCAGGTTGCGTCGATGCGGCTGTCCAATCGTGTGTGTGTGCCCAAGATCCGTACTGCTGCGCAACCGAATGGGATGCGCAGTGTGTCACAGAAGTCACGCAATTCGGATGTGGCGCGTGTGGTGGTGGTGGCGGTGGTGGCGCGTGCGCGACCACACTCGCGATCGATTTTGGAACGCTATTCTCGGGTGGCTCGATTTGCACGAAGTTCCCTGCGGTATTCGAGCGCTGCGAAGGAACGCCGCCGTTTCTCACCTCAAGTCTTGGCTGCACCGGAAGCGGTGACATGGCAATGCGCTTTTCACAAGGCTTCCCGTACTCTGCAGCAATCACCAAATGCGTGTCGCTTGCGTCGTTGACAACGCCTGGCCTTGCCTTCAGTTTCTCGAAGGAAACGGGCACCCTTGGTCCGCGGATCGATGTCTCGCTTGATGGCATTTCGTGGACGCAAGCATGGACGGCTCCCATCACCTACGCAGGGGGATGCACAGCGCTCATTCTTGATTTGTCGCCACTCGCTGGCGAGACCTCTGTGCAGTTTCGTTTCTCAAGCGGATCGAGTATCGCATCGCTCGCAACCTTTGATGACATCGCATTGGTTGAGATCGCGTCGCCTCCGCACGGCTGCTGTGAGACTGGCGGTCCAAGTTGCACCGACGCTGCAACGGCATCGTGTACCTGCGCCTTGGACGCGTTCTGCTGCGAAACCGAATGGGATTTGCTTTGTACAGCCATCGCAACTTCGTATTGCGGTGCAGCGTGTCCGGACCTTCCTGTGTGCGGATCACCGACGGCTGGGAATTGTCGAACAGCGCATGCAACTCCGGCGTGCGAAGACGCAGCATGTTGTCTCAGCGTGTGCGCTGTAGATACATTTTGCTGCGACGAACAATGGGATTCCGTGTGTGTAGCACAAGCGCAGACACTCTGTGGTGTGAACGCAGATGTCGACGGCGATGGGGTCGTCGGACCGATCGATTTGGCCACAGTCTTGGCGCGTTGGGGCGACACTGGAAGTACCGCCGATGTGGATGGCGATGGCGTCGTTGGAGCAGGCGATTTGGCTGCTGTATTGTCGGCGTGGAGCGTGTGACGAATGCTTCGCGAGGTATGGAGTCGATTCGTCAGACAGTGTCTAGTGATCGCGCGCCACAACACGATCCGCGAGTGCGAGGAGTAACTCGCGTGATCCGGTTCGGCGCGTTTGCGGCAAAAGGCGCTTCGCTTCTTCAACAATCGAGACTGCCCGCGCGCGTGCAGCATCGACAGCGCCCGAACGCGTCAACATCGCACGCACTGTTTCGCCATCTTTCGCAGCAATTGCTTCAAGCGCTGTCAATCGAGATTCGCCTTGCGTGCGTGCGAGATGAAGGATGACGGGGAGCGTGAGTTTCCCCTTTTCAAGATCTCGCCCAATCGACTTGCCAACGGTCGCCTCGTCGCCGAGCAAATCTAAGAGATCATCTTGGATTTGAAATGCAACGCCAAGTCGCTCACCAAACTCGCGCATCGCCACGACATCTGCGGGCGCGGCTCCGGCGAGTCGAGTTCCCAATTCACACGATGCACCAACCAAGACAGCCGTCTTTCGCCGCACGATTTCAAAGTAGGTCGGCTCATCGAGCCCGAGATCATGGCGACGCGACAGTTGCAGCAGTTCTCCCTCGCACAGCGTGTTGGTCACTTCTCCAAGTCGCAGATTGAGCGCGGGATCTCCAGCGCGCGAACACAGATGGAACGCGTTCGAAATGAGGTAGTCGCCGAGCATCACAGCGGTCTCATTCCCACGCAAAAAGTTCACCGTTTCGCCGCGGCGTCGCATCGTGGCGTCATCGAGTACATCGTCGTGGACCAGAGTTGCCATGTGGATCATCTCCACAGTGCCAGCCACGATGTCATGCTCTGATCGAAGTTGCGTGCCGTCACCGGTGAACGCCAGTCCCGAGACAAGCACGAGGGTTGGTCGCAACATCTTCCCGCGATAGCGTTCGACATGCCGGCACAAGTCGTTCACAGCAGGAAATGCGCTGGTGAGTTGCGCGTCGAAAAGGGTCTCGACACGCGCAAGCCCGGCCGCAATGTCCGTCGCAAGCGTGGTTTCTGGAAGTGCTGCACTCATAGTTGTCTCGCCGAGCCAACGCGCTTCGTCCAACAGCGGGGTGTGGAGTCGCCGAAGCGGTGGGTTTCATCATTTGCGGCGAGATACAGCGCGTCGGGTTGTGCGCGCACGCTTCTCGGCCACGATGTATGCAATCCATCCTGCGCACGCTTCACCGCGGCGCGATGGCTTGAAAATGCCATTTCCGCCGCCAGTTTTGTGATCTGTGCCTTCCCAGTACACGGTGGTGTTTGCGAAGCCCGCCTCGCGCATTGCATCCTGAATCTCTGGCAGGCTCCACAAGCGCCAGCGATAGGTAAACGCGCGCTTCAGTTCGCTTCCGTCAGGGAAGCGGAAGTGAATGTGGTTGACCACATCGCCCGTGATTGGGTTGTACTGATTCTGGTCCCACACATAGGTGAAGCCATCGAGGCTGCGCTCTTCTTCCACTTCGCTGTGCGCTTCACTTCCGCCGTATGCGTCGCACAACAAAAGGCCATCATCCGAAAGCGACTCGAAGCACTTTCGGAAGTAGCGCACGAGCGTCTCGCGCTCTTTGAAGATGAAGTACGAGAAGTTCATGGCCAGAATCGTCTCGACGGCAGGCGTCTCGACTTCAAGCACATTTGCTTCAAGAATGGTGATGCGCGATGCAATCGATGCCGGCAAGTGCGCGCGATGCCTGCGCTCGCCCCACAAAATTACGGAGCGATCGAGGTCCACGCCAATCGCTTGGTTGTTCGGCCGTCGTCGTGCCCATTCGGTGCAGGCCTTCGCAGTGCCACAGAAGTCTTCGCGGATCGTCGTTGCGAGTCGACCTCGATGTGCGCGCCATGCCTTTTCGATGAAGTCGCACTCAGCGACAACTTCTTGGACGGCAAGTTCGTAGAGCTCGTGACGATCGCTGTTTGCCGCCGTGCGCCAGACGCCGGTGCGGCGTGCTCGGGTGGCACGCTTGGATTTTGTCTTGCTGCCCGCATTTTTCTTGGTTGGCATGGGTCGGGAAAGATACCGCCCGACTCGCGGGTGTACGCGCAAGTCGGGCGGATTGGTGCAAGACGAATTGAGAAGATGGATCAGGCGGAGGCGAGCGCCGCGCGCCGCGCATGCAGAAACTAGCGCTTTGCTCGCGACCAGCGATTGGTGACGGCTTGGCCAGAGCCGCTTTTCCCGAGCAACGCATTGTTCGATGCGATGAGGCTATTGACGACGGCTGGTGTCAGTGCGCCTGGGAACCCTTGCCAACGCACGATGCCGTCCGATGAAATCGCAACGACATGGGGGATGCCCGAGATCGAGAACGCGCTCATCATGCGGCGTTGCCCATCAACGCCCACTGGGTACTTGAAATCGCTGCGATTGAGACGGTATCGAAGCACACCCTCCTCAAACTCGCGCCACGATTCCGAGGAGATACCGAGCACTTGTACATCCTTGGGGTACGCGACGGCGATCTCGTTCATGTGCGGAATCATCTCGCGGCATGGCTTACACCAAGTCGCCCAGAAGTCGATGAGGACAAGTTTGCCCTGTACAGATGGTTCACCGTTCCACCAACGCTCTGCGACGAAGGGCGGCGCTGCTTTCCCGCGTAGATCTGCGGCGCTTCCGACAGGCTCATTGAAGGTGGGGAACTTGACGGCGCTATTTTCTGCGACCTTGGTTTCATCACGCTTGTTCGGCATCGCCTCTGGGTCGTAGACCTTCGCAGCGAGTTCTTTGGCAGCCGCTGTAACTCCGGTTTCCGACAGTCCTGCGAACTGCACATTGCCTTGGCGATCCACCATGAAGGTGACAGGCTTGCGAAACGCGCCGAGCGCGTCGCAGAATGTTCCCTTGCTATCGATGAGGACGGGGCAATCCAATTTTGCCTTTTCGATCGCGTCTTTCGCTTGCTCCGCGTTGTCCGGTGTGTGCACAGCCAAGAAAAACGCGTCGTCCGCTGAAAGTTTCGCTGCGTCAAGCGCTTTGCGCGCTGCTTCGACCGCCTTGAGGCCAGCACCGGTGCGCGTCGAGAAGGTTTGGATCACAACCACTTTGCCGCGTAACGCGAGCATGTCAGGCTGTTGGAATGCCATGCGCTCTGCGTCGGAGGGGATCTCTGGGACCTCGTAGCCAACGGCTCCGTCGGTCGCAGCCTTGTCGTCTGAGTCGAGTTTCGCGAACCACTTGGCGCGTTCCTTGGCCGCCTCTGCGGCAGCGCGTTCGGCTTCCTTCTCCTTCTTCTTTTGCTCCGCGCGCTCCTTCGCACTTGGAGGTGCCTTCTTCTCAGCATCCGGCTGGTCCTGCGCCGCCAGCGACGCATAGAGGGAACCGTGCGACTGGTCGATCCATGCACCGCCGTCCATGACGACCATGAAACTGCACGCGACCAACGCACCGAAGAACGAACTGCGGGATGGGAACGAGACGGAATCGATCTGCTGGCGTCGCTTCAACATGAAGACCTCCGAAGAGAGTGTATCGGTCGGGTGGGACTTGCCCGAAGAGGAGTCACACGCGGTCCCGATTCGTTCGTTCCTTCGCGCCTTGGTTACTTCCAGACCGTCATCGGCGCGTTGTCGATAAGCCGCGTTCGTCCGAGACGCGCCGCGATGAGGGCTCGCGTTGGGCGTTCAAACCCCGTGACGGGCAGGAGCGTGCGGGCATCGCGAACCACTGCGTATTCGGTTTCAAGCCCAAACGCGTCGAGGGTGTCGCGCATCAGTCGCTCCGCCGTCGCTGGCTTTTGCGCGGAGTGTGCGACCTGCAGCGCTCGCGACAAGGCAAGCGCTGCGTCGCGCTCCTCAGGGGCGAGGTACCGATTGCGGCTTGACATTGCCAAACCATCGCGCTCTCGAATCGTGGGGCAGCCCACAATGCGCAGCGCGCCGTAGCGGGGGCGGTCAAGTTCAACCATGTCTTCGATCAGTCGAAGTTGTTGAAAGTCCTTTTCTCCGAAGTACGCGGCGGCTGGCCGAACCAAGTCAAACAAGCGGCCAACAACCAAGGCAACACCGCCGAAGTGGGTGGGGCGACAAGCATCCTCAAGTCTCGGTTCTGTAGCGACTTGCGGCAAAGGAAGCTTCGCCGCTGCTGCCTGCGATGCCGCCAACCCATCGGGGTAGATCGCTTCCACCGAAGGAACGAACACGCCGGCCACACCAAGCGGGCGCAGCAGCGCGCAGTCGCTTTCCAATGTGCGCGGATATCGGGCGTAGTCTTCGTTTGGGCCGAACTGGGTCGGGTTCACAAAGATCGAGACCACCACGGGCCTGCCATCCGCGGATGCGCGACGCACCAGCGAGCCGTGTCCATCGTGGAGTGCTCCCATGGTGGGTACGAATCCGCAGTCGGCGAGGTCGGGTGCGGTGAGTTCGCTTGGATCTTCAATGATGCGCATGGGAATCGGTGGAGCGGCGGAGTGTCGCGCGTTGTGCGTGTGCGGGCGAGATGCTTCTGTCCTCACTTCTCGCCTTGCTTCTGAACTTACTCCTGAACTTCGATGGTAACGACAGGTGCGTCCATTCTCGTTCGGCCGCCGAAGCCCTCTGATGAGACTCGGTCGCAACGGAGCGGCCGAGGTCCCCGTTGTTGGGTCCAGAGGACCCTCACCATCCACGCGGTGGTCGATCGAGGGGCAATCAACGCCAAATCAGGAGAAATTCCGATGGCAGTCAAACTGCCCATCTACATGGACAACGCCGCCACGACTCGCACCGACCCTCGAGTGGTGGAAGCCATGCTTCCCTATTTCACCGAGAAGTTCGGGAACTCAGCGAGTCGCAACCATAAATTCGGTTGGGAAGGCGAAGACGGCGTCGATCTCGCGCGCGAGCAAGCGGCTGCGCTGATCGGCGCGAGCCCGAAGGAATTTGTTTGTAC
>JASGCF010000034.1 GCA_030054275.1 Limnohabitans sp.
AATCAATCGTGCCACACCGAAGACGCAGTCGTCGCTTCTCGAGGCGATGCAAGAGAAGAGTGTGACGGTCGGCGGTACGACGCATGAACTCGAGAAGCCATTCTTTGTGATGGCAACACAGAACCCGATTGAACAAGAAGGCACCTATCCGTTGCCGGAAGCGCAACTTGACCGCTTCTTCTTCAAACTTGTCGTGGGCTATTCGACGCGCGAAGAACTTTCGACGATTCTCGATCGCACCACAACCGGTGAGTCACCCAAGATCGAACGCGTGCTCGACGCGAGCGGCATTCTGGCCGCACAGCGTTTGGTGCGCAGCGTGGCGATTGCGCCACATGTGCAGGATTACGCGGTGCGCATGGTGCTTGCGACGCATCCGAATGGACAGTTCGCAACACCGATGACGAATCAGTTCCTGCGCTTTGGCGCCAGCCCGCGCGCTGCACAAACACTCGTGCTTGGCGCGAAAGTGAAGGCATTGCTTGCTGGACGAAGTGCTGTTGGCTTCGATGACATCAAGGCTGTTGCACTTCCAGCGCTGCGTCACCGCATTCTGCTCAACTTTGAAGCTGAAGCTGAAGGCCGCACTTCAGATGAGATCATTCAGAACATCATCGACACGCTTGTCCTTGATGCGCGGTAGCGCGTGCACATCATGAAAACCGCTGCCTTCGCCCTCGAAAACTTGGAATTCCACATGCAATTGACATCTCGCGCTCGCGCGCAACGGATCGCGTTCTCGCTGCTCTCGCCGATGGCGATCATTGTTCCACTTGTCGTAGGCGCCTCGGCGTTCGCGCAAGACGGCGGTGTTGAAAGCCCAACCGTTCCCGAAGCTGCAACGCAAGCAGCTGTGAAAGATCTGCGCACCACCATCGCCGGCGGCTACGCGCATTTCTTCGACGCGGATTTTGATTCGGGGACTGGAAGCGTTGCTGTCGACCGTGGATTTGGATCGCTCGAAATCGCAGGTTCACCGAGCGAAACCTACACATGGGATCTTGGGCTCGCGTGGGAAGGTTCTTGGTACTCGTTTGATGGCGCGAATGTGTTGTCGGCGGCGGCTGGCGGATCGCCGTGGGGCGCTGTGCAATCCATCGTGGTCACACCTGGAGCTGGCTTTCGCATTGGTGAGCGCTGGCGGCTCAACACACGATTCCTCCTGCAGTTTGCTGGCGAAAACGACGCAGATGTCGGCGACAGCGCAACCTACGGTGGCATCGTTGCTGCGAGTTACTCCTTCGACAAGAATTTCACGCTTGGCTTTGGCGCGTTGGTCACATCGCGCATCGAAGACGATGTATTGGTCGTGCCGCAACTTGTGATTGATTGGCGACCATGCAAGGAATTCCGTCTCTCGAATTTCGCAGGCCCTGAAGCATTTCCGGGCGGCGCTGGTCTCGAAGCGATTTGGCTGTTGTCGGAGGATGGCGCGACCGAGCAGTACGAGTTGGCATTCGGCGGCCGTTACACCTATCGGCGATTCCGACTTGCCGATGATGCCCCGACGGCCAGTGGCGTGGGAACAGATCAAGGACTCCCGCTTTGGCTGCGCGCGACCATGCGAGCGAAGTGCGGCGCACGCGTCGATCTTGTTGCAGGTATACAAGTGATTGGCGAAATGTCACTTGATGACGCTTCGGGCAATGAACTTGCGAAGTCCGATGTTGATCCCGCGCCATTTCTCGGCGCATTCTTCAGTTGGAAGTTCTGATGACACCGAAGAGTGCTCCAAATGCAACGCAGCGTCCGATTGCGCTTGTCACAGGTGCGAGCGCTGGAATTGGCCGCGAATTCTCGCTCTTCCTTGCTGAAAAGGGCTACGACCTCGTTGTCGTTGCGCGGCGCGAAGATCGACTCGTCGAGATCAAAAAACTTGTCGCAGAGCGATACGGCGTGCGCGCGATGGTGATCGCAGAAGATCTCTCACATGCGGCCGCGCCGCGGCGCATCGCAGACATTGTGCGTGCGTCGAATCTCGACATTGAAGTTCTGATCAACAATGCGGGATACGCCGTCAAGGGCACTTTCCTTGAGAACGACTGGGCAACGCACGCAGATTTTCTACAAGTGATGGTTGGATCGTGGGTCCATCTCACGCATCTCTTCGTTCCGTCGATGATGCGAAAGGGACGCGGGCGTATTCTCAATGTCTCAAGCCTCGCGTCGCTGGCGCCAGAGCCTGGTGGAAGTTTGTACGCGCCCGTGAAATCACTCATGACTTCTGCAAGTCGAGCGATGCGTCTTGAACTGCTTGGGACAGGTGTCCACTGCACCGCACTGTGTCCAGGCTTCACCTACACCGAGTTTCACGATGTTCTTGGCGTGCGCGACGACATGAAGAAATTGCCAAAGTACATGTGGCAAGAAGCGCGCCCTGTGGTCGAGGCTGGATGGCGCGGCGTTGAGCGCAACACCCCCGTCGTTGTGCCTGGTGCTTTCAATCGCACCGCTGCGTTTTTCTGCAAGTTCCTTCCGTACGCAGCAACCCTACGAATGATGCCCAAAGCGATTGCAGAACGCGCCACAGGAGTTGCTCGGTGAGTTTGATCTGTGTACCGATTGCTGTTGAAGATCATGCAGAAATCACGCTTGCACTTGAACGCGCTGCGCGCGCGCGAGCGCTTGGCGCACGCTTAATCGAGTGGCGTTGTGACGGCCTCGCGTCGCGTGCGGTCCATGCGGAGGAGGCGGTCGTGTGGATGATCGAGTTGGTGCACGGATCGCCGCTACCCTCGATCGTGACAGTGCGCAGCGCCGCCGAGGGTGGAACTTGCTCACTTGATGAGAAAGCGCGTCTCGCACTTCTGGCGCGACTTGCGCGCGCCGAACATGCGCCGCGCATGGTGGACATTGAGTACGCAGCAATTGCGGCGGATGGCGAGAACGATATGGCGCGCGCACTGCTTGCCTCTGCGCTCATGCCACGCGATGTCGATGCAGCGCCAACGAAAATCATTGCAAGCACGCATGATTTCAGTGGTCGCCCACATGATCTCATGCGACGCGTTGCCGCGATGCAAGAAGATCCGCTGGTTTCGATCGTGAAACTCGCATGGATGGCGCGCAGCATTCGCGACAATCTCGAAGCGTTCGACATTGTGTCGTCGCGCGCGAAGCCCACCATCGCGCTCTTGATGGGTGAATTTGGTTTGATGAGCCGCGTGTTGGCGCCCAAGTTTGGTGGATTTCTGACCTTCGCCTCGGAGTCTTCTGGCGCTGGTACGGCCCCCGGACAACCCACGATTCGTGACCTTCGCGATCTTTATCGATTCGGCTCGATTGGCCCAGCAACGAAAGTCTTTGGTGTTGTCGGTTGGCCTGTGGCACACTCGCGATCACCTGCGTACCACAACGCGCGTTTCGCAGAATCGGCGTATGACGGCGTGTATTTGCCACTTCCTGTTCCTCCCGAATGGGAACACTTCAAGGCATCCCTTGGTGCACTCATCGATCACGATCGATTGGACTTTGCTGGCGCGAGCGTGACGGTGCCGCACAAGGAACATCTCGTTCGCTTCGTACAAGAGCGCGGCGGATCGGTCGATGCGGATGCAGCGTGGCTTGGTGCTGCGAATACGCTTGTCGTTGCACCACACGGAACGCCCGATGCGCAACGACTTGTTGCGTGCAACACCGATATGCCGGCTGCAGTTGAGGTGTTGACCGCGGCGCTTTCCACGCGTGGCCGCGCACTTCGACACGCACGCGTTGCTGTTCTTGGCGCTGGCGGCGTCGCGCGCGCCGTTGCCGGTGGTCTTGCGCTCGCAGGCGCGAATGTTGTGATCTTCAATCGAAACCACGCGCGTGCTGCATCGCTTGCGAACGCACTTTCGGGTCGCGAACTTTCGAATGGAGCACGCACGCGTGTCGTTGCCGGTCGAGAAGAAGATTTCTCATGTCATGCGCCGCGATGTGAACAGTTCCACGCATTTGTGCAGTGCACGCCAGTCGGTATGGAGGGTGGACCCGATCCCAACGGTTCGCTCTTGCCACTCGATGCGCACATCGACGATGATGTGGTTGTCATGGACACCGTGTACGCGCCGAAAGAAACGCCATTCCTTCGTGAAGCGCGCTCGCGCGGCGCGTTTATCGTGGACGGCGAGAGCATGTTCTTGAAGCAAGCGGAACTGCAATCGCGGCTCTTCCACGCGCGGTGGTAGCGAGTACTATCTGTCGCATGTCTGAGGACGATGCAATCAACGCAGCGCGAGGCTTTCTTCGCTCGCATTTGACGGGGCTCCTTGGATTCGACGGCGAATTCGTTCCGATCAAAGTCGTTGTGGCACACGACGGCGCATTGGTCGCACCCGTGATGGTGGCCATGCTGCGCTCGTTTGATGTCACGATGTATATGCCTGACGAAGCAGATGATTCGATGCAGATGCAGGTGACGCTCGAAGAGATCCACGATCGTGGTGAGCACGCTGCATTGTGCGATCGGTGGCGGATCTATCACGGCGAACCCGAAGATGTGCGCTGGGCGCGCATCACCGTAGACGCTGCGCGGTTCGATGGCTTCATGTTTGATGGTCTTGCGTTGATGGCGCAGAATCCCTTGGCGGATGCTGAGCCGCGAATCTGCCGTGAAATCAACACGGGAATGCTGGAGACGCTCAAGGCTGCCGTTGCTGCAACGGCCGGGCTAGAAGTTGAATCGCCGCGCGTTGTCGGCGTAGACCCGCTTGGCTTTGATGTGCGGGGACGATTTGATGTCATTCGACTTCCTGCAGATCCTGCGATCGCTGACGAGTCGGACGCTGTTGCCGCGCTCGAAGAACTGGCTGGTTTGACTGACGACGGTGATGCAGAGAGTGACGCCGCTGAACACGGTTGATTTCGATCGTTGGCGCGTGGCAAAAGCACGACCACCAGCAGATCAGACAGAACAGGCTTCTCGATGACAAACGCACCACTCAGCTTCGATGCCGATCTTGCGGATGGATTGCGCAAATGTGAGCATCGGCTGCGCGTGAAGCCGTCGCTCGCGACCTGCGACGAAACCGCTCAACTCGATGTGCATCTTGCGAACTCCATTGACGGTGAAGCAGTTGGACGCGGCACCGTCTCACGAATTCTTCAAGCGCTCGGCGAGTTTGGCTTCACAGCAGCACATGTTGCGACTCTCTTTCCTGCAACGACCGATGCCATGATTTCTGCGGAACTCGCAGGGCTCGACGACTCTGAAGCAGCCCAGCACGCGCTCGCGATGGCGAAGGCGTATCCGGCCCTCTATGACGCATTTCTTATTGCATCGCTCGGTCTTGGTCTTGTCGATGCGGCGCCACACGCCGCGCCATCGCGATGGAGCCATGGGACTCAACTCTTTGGCCGTTGGACGATCGAGCGTGAACTCGGTCGAGGTGCGACGGCGGAGATCGCCGTTGCGATTGACTCGGTGCTCTCGTCAGAAAACGAAACGGTGCGCGTTGTTGTGAAGCGTTTCGATGACGGTGTCGAATCGGCGCGCGCGCATGCGCTGCGCGAAGTTCGCGCGCTGCATGCCTTGCCTGAACGCGTGGCGCTTCGTCCGATTGCGCTCCACGCGCCGCGTGGACAGGCAGCCGTGTTGGTGACGCGCTTTGAAGAGTCGCGTGCTCCAAGGTGTGCCAACGATATTGCCGCAACTGCCCGAGCACTGGACCGCGTACACGCGGCGGGAGTCACGCACGGCGACCTCAAGCCCGAGCACATTCGCATTCGCGGCGATCACAGTGCGTTTTTCATCGACTTTGGGTTCGCCGGCCAAGCCACGCAAGAGTGCGTGAGAGACGACTTTGCTCGACTCATTGAGATCGCTCGCCCATTTGTTCCCTCGGTCATTGCTGCCACTTCAAATGCAGCAATACAACGCGGGTCTCCACGACTGGCGTCCGCGGCCCTTCGCGCGTTCGCACCCGCGGCTTTGCGCTGGGCCACACAACGGGCGGCGCTTGCGGCCGCCATGTTGGGCGTTACGGCGACGGCTGGCTACGCCTACGGCCGTTGGTTTGCAGGGAACCCAACTCCTGTGATGTCCGCTGTTTCATCGCTCGAAAAGAACGGGACACCGTTGCTCGTGTCGGGGGGAGCACTCTCTGCATTGGCCCAGTCGGGACGATTGATCTCCGCGCGGGTGCGTTCTGACGGGAAAATCGAACAGTTGGCTGTGCGTTGGCCCGAGTTCCCGCCCGAACACTACAAGCAGTCGCCTTACGGAAAGTACGCCCCCCTCCAGTTTGTGCAGTTCAAGCCAGACGGTGAGATGGTGTTTGATTTGTCGGAATCAAGCACGATTCCGTCACCGAGCGACTGGAAAAGTCAGTAGCGCCCGAATCGGTACGACCGCATACCCACCGCCGTTCAGCACGCGGCGAATGTTGTTGTTCGTTGATCGGTCATTTTGGGTCGGTGATTTGTGACAGGTCGTTTGCGGTTTGTGGTCGTCAATCGGATTCCGTACTCGTGTAGCCCCATCGGGAAAGGATGGGACGCCCGTTCCTGAGATTTGTTTCGAAACGAGAACTCGTGAAGGGTTCTCATGAAGCGTGTTCATGAAGCGCGTTCATGAAGAGATGCGCAAGAAACCCGAGGAAAAGTATGCAGCAATCCCCCGAGCAGTCATCGCAAAAGTTCATCTCGAAGCGGCGACTGCTCGGCGGGATGTTGGCAGCGTTGGTCGCGTTTGGCGCATTTTCTCTCGGTGCACAACACGGGCTGAACGCGGCAAACGGCGCCTCAAACCGGCGCACCGTAGACCCCAACTCACCCACCATCCAATGGCTACAAGACCGTGGCATTTTTCGCGACTTTCTTCGCGATGAAAGCGGGTCGCCAATTGGATTGGTCGTGGAACTTCGCGCAGCACCTGGCGTTGAAATACCCACGGAATCATTTTCGACGGAAGGGCTACGGTTCAACGAGAACGGCGAGGTCATTGAAATCTTGTCGCCAACCACCGTTCCCAGCACGAATGAGTGCACGCTCTTCATCCTCACACCGAATGACAATCCTCGGCAACAACTGTTCGTCTGCGTCGGTGATTGCGACACGACCGAGGAATGCGTGATGTTGATTGATCTTTCCACGCTGGCCTTCGCGTGCAACTGCGAGACACTTTGATTCGCCCAAATTGGCGTTCTTTGCGCTTGCAGGTCGATGGAGACACTGCGAACATCTCGCGCGAGCCTTATTCGATGTCCGCAGGAGCTTCCGTTCACACACCGTCACCCGCCGCGCGCGCGCTCATCGCGCAGCGTGTATTTGACCGACGCGCGCTGCTCGTCGCAAGAATTCGTCGTCGGCTTGCGACACACGGAGTGACCACGATCGACGCGGACGACATCTTCTCGACCACGCTCCGCCGCATCGATGCACTTGCACTTGCTGGGCGCATGCTTGACACCATTTCTGACGATCATCTGCTCGCACTCGCCTCTGCGGTCGCCACGAATGCCGCGCACGAGCGCACCAGAAGCCGCAGGCGCGACACCATGCTTCTGCGGAAGGCGGCGTACGAAAGAACTCCGACAACCGCCGTCGAAGCACCTGACGATCTCGCGCTACTCGAATCATCCGAACTCGATCGCACGCGCAGTCGCGCGCTTCTGACTGCACTCAACGAGGCGGACCTAGAAATTCTCGGTCTCCGTCTCCGCGGCATCGATTGGCCAGTGATCGCTGCCGAACTTCGCATGACCCCTGCTGCGGTCCATCGGCGCTATTTCCGTGCGCTGCGCTCCCTTTCGTCACTGCAGCAGGCCGCAGAGAACCTCAACGCAAACCACGCCGCCGCGAGTGACTTTGCAGGGTCAGATACTCAATCAGATGCTCAATCGCCCGCATCGCTCCCGTAGAATCTCGGCTCACCCGCTTGAGACAACTGCGAGGAACCTATGGCGATGACCGAAGGCGACAAGAAGTACGGCGATTCGAAGTTTGAGGGTAGCCTCAACCACGCGATGATCGATGGTCCCGAGGGCCATGCCGCGCAGGAGTATGCGAACCACTTCGGCGAGCCGGGCTACCCCGACATCACCAAGGTCTACATCTCGCAGCGGTACGACGGTTACACAGAGGAGAACCAAGAGACTTGGCGCATTCTCTACGACCGTCAGATGGAGTTCCTCGCGACGCACGCGTCGAATGTGTATTTGTCGGGCGCACGCTCGATCAAACTCGTGCGCGATTACATCCCGTATCTCGAAGGGCCGAAGAGCGTGAACACCTTCCTCGCGCCGCTCACCGGCTGGCAAAGCCGCGCGGTGCCTGGATATCTCCCAGCCAAAGCGTTCTTCGCGTGCCTTGCGCGGCGCGAGTTCCCGACGACCGTCGTGATTCGTCCGAAGCAGTCGATCGACTACTTGCCCGAGCCCGACATCTTCCACGACATCTTCGGGCATGTGCCGCTACACGCCGACCCTGTTTTCGCGGACTTCTTGCAGACCTACGGCAAGGCCGCGCTTCTGACCGACGACCCGTACCACACCGAGCGTCTCGCGCGACTCTTCTGGTTCACCGTTGAGTTTGGCCTGATTCGCGAAGACGGCCGCATCAAGTTGTACGGCTCTGGGCTCATTTCAAGCCCCGGCGAATCGAAGCACGCGCTCACGAGCGACAAGGTCGATCGCCGTCCGTTCGACCTCGATCGCGTGTGCGATACGAGCTTCGAGATCGACCACTACCAGCCGATTCTCTATGTGCTCGAAAGCTTCGAGCAACTGCGCGACGCGATGAATCGCTACGCGACTCAGTTGATCGATGCTGCGTCGAAGAAGACGCCGACGCACGCGTGAATTCTTCAGAGCGTCCAAGATAACTTTAGGACAATCCGCGATTGCATCGTGGTTTATCCTAAACTTGGACTATGCTCTCTCCATGACTTCACTTGTTCCTCGCGTCATTGGACCGCTTGTTTTGCGCTCCGCCGCGACCTTTCCAGCGGTCGGCATCGTCGGTCCGCGACAGAGCGGCAAGTCATCGTTGGTGCGAATTCTGTTTCCGAAGCACAAGCTTGTTGTGATGGAATCGCCAGATGTGCTGCGCATGGCGGTGCAGGATCCGCGGGGATTTCTAGACTCGTTTGCGTCGAGCGATGGTGCCGTGCTTGATGAGATTCAGCGCGCACCTGAGCTGATGTCCTATCTGCTTGAGTACATCGACCGCGACCTGCAGACAGGGCGACGCATGGGTCGATGGATTCTTACTGGCAGCGAGAGCCTGCTTCTTTCCCAGCGCATCACACAATCGCTTGCGGGCCGTATCGCGATGCATGAAGTGCTGCCAATGAACGCGCTGGAACTCGCAGAATTTCCAGTGCGTCGCGGTGACGGTCGGCATTCGCTCACACGCGCTGTTCTTGAGGGCGGCTATCCGGCGCTCAAGGCCGAGCGACCCGACCGCGCGACATGGTTCGACACCTATGTCACGACCTATATCGAGCGCGACGTGCGCAACATCCTGCGCGTCGGCGATCTTTCCGCCTTTCAGCGGTTTCTCGCGCTTTGTGCAGGGCGCACTGGGCAACTCCTCAATCTCGCGCAACTCGGTGCCGATGTGGGCGTCGCGCAAAGTACGGCGCGCGCGTGGATGTCGGTGCTTGAGGCGACCTACATCGTCAAGTTAATTCCCGGTTGGTACGGCAACATCAACAAGCGTTTGGTGAAGGCGCCGAAGCTGCACTTCATCGACACCGGACTCGCGTGCGCGCTGCTCGGAATCACGACCGAGACGATGCTTGAGACGCATCCGCTGCGCGGCGCGCTGGTCGAATCATGGGTTGCCAGCGAACTCTTCAAGGCGCAGGCTGCGCACGCACTCCGCTCGCGCATCTTCCACTGGCGCGATCAAAATGCGGCGGAAGCCGATCTTGTGATTGATCTCAACGGCAAACTCACGGTGATCGAAGTGAAGAGTGCGCGGACTGTGCAACCAGAGTGGGCGCGCGCACTTGAGCGCATGACGAACGCGCTGCCGCCCGGCACCTCGGTCGAGCGTGTGATCGTGCACGGCGGTGGCGATGACATGCCAGCCTTGAAGGGAACGACGCTTGTGTCGTGGACGCGCGTGGCGGATTTCGCGCGAGACCTCTTTGCGAGCGGCGCGCCGACTCCCAAGTCTGCGCCAAAGAAGAAGGCGGCGGCCAAGTCAGCCGCCGCCCCGAAGCATGTCAAGCGCATAGTGAAACGGAAGTCGACGCGCGAACGTTAGGGACACGCGCCCCAATCGGAGAGCACGATCGCAAGATCCGCGCCGTTCACGTCGCCGTCGCCATTGACATCCGCCGCTGGGTACTTCGGGCTCGGCGGGCCCCAATTGGCAAGCACGATGGCGAGATCAATCGCATCGGCCGAACCCGAGTTGTCGAGATCGCCGGGGCATGAGGGCTGCGTGACGACGGCCGAGTGGAGCCCTCCCGCACTAACCATCGCGACACGCGTCAATGCTGAAGGAACCACGGCTTGCCCAAAGTTGATGCTCGATCCGACTGCGCCCCAACAAACAACCATTCCATCCGAGCGGAGCGCGATTGTGTGGTACCCGCCAGCGTCGACGTCGATCACTCCAGTCAATCCAACGGGCGGCGTGCACTGCTGGCTTCCGTTGTTGCCCCAACACACGACACTTCCGTCTGTACGCACAGCGACCGTATGACTTCCTCCTCCCGATACCTTCAGAACGTTCGCCAGTCCGGTGGGGACGACGCGCTGTCCGAAAGTATTGTCTCCCCAGCACAAAACCGTTGCGTTCGATCGTCGCACGGCGATGTGATTCGCTCCAGATGACACCTGTGTGACAGAATTGAGCCCCGTCGGAACGTTCAACTGGCCCTGGCCGTTGTTACCCCAGCACACCACGGTTCCGTCCTGCTTGAGAGCTACAACTTGGGCGTTTCCCGCATCCACCATCGTGATACCTGTCGCACTAGCAGGAACATTGCACTGACCAAAATCGTTGGCACCCCAACACAGGACCGACCCAGACTGACGAAGCAGCACTGAGAAGGCCGCGCCAGCCGAAACCTGCGCCACATCAGAGATCCCGCTGGGGATGTTGCATTGACCAAAGTTGTTCCTACCCCAAGCCATCACGGTGCCTGAAGCGCTCCGAGCAAGTGTGAACTCACCCCCCGCGCTCACCTCCACAATCGGGACCACGTTGGAAGGAGGTTGACTCTGGCCAAATTGGTTGGCTCCCCAGCAAGTAATCTGGCCTGCCATTGCGAAGGTCACTGTGTTCGACAACGTTGTGAGTGCAATGGCGAAAGAAACACTGTTCATCTCGGGCTCCTTGACGGAATCCTGGAGCGGTCTGGGCACGACGCGTAGTGCCGGCTGGCCGCTAAGACAGGCCATCAACACGACGAGCGGTGCGGCGAAAATCGCAGAATTCGCGCGACGCGACGGTGCATCGGGCGGGCTTGCGCCGCGGTTCACGCCGCCGCTGATCCGGCCGCCCAAACCGCCACTGGCCCGTACGGCCCCACCACCAACCGCGTCGCTGAGTCGCCGCCACTGGGCGTCCCCCCACTGCGCGTGTCTCAACCCGCCCCCCTCGCTCACGGCACCACCAGCCGCGTGACATCGGCGACCGCCTCATCCATTTCGGCTTCCGACACGCCCTCAAGCGCGAGCAGCCACTTGATCCATTCGCGCACCTTCGCCTGCGCGAGCCGCGCCGCCGGACGCGCGCTTTCTTCGCGAATCCCAAGCTCCCGCGCGACCGCGTCGTACGGCACATCATCGATGAAATGCCGTTCAAACACGGCCCAAGCGACACCCTTCCCAGCCGCGACGAGCTCATTCCGTGCGCGTTCGCACGCTTCGCCAAGCACCCCGCGAGCCCATGTGCGCTCTAATTCGCGGAAGGCGCGACCGTCGTCGGGTGCAGCAAGCGCGTCGGCCCCCTGTTCGTGCATCGCATCGACCGAAGCGCCGTCGCGGGCTGCACGCCTCAACCGCGCTCGGCGCTCTTCACGCAGATAGAGCAGCATGCCGTTTGCCAGAAAACGACGCAGCGGCATTGCGCTCTCAAACCACTTGACGAGGTACTCGTCGCGCGAGAGGCGGCTGGCAAAGAACCCGTTGACGAGCGCCTCAGGGTCGTCGAGCCAGCCGAGGCTCGACCCCTTTGCGTAGATCCGAAGCGGCTCGGCGTAGCGCTCCATCACCCGCGTGCGCAGTTCCGCGGCAGCCGACGCGTCATGCGCTGCCTCGCCGATGCGGGTCGCAAGCCACGTCCACTCGGTCGAGGGGAAGTGGTCGTAGGCGGCGGTAGAGCGAGGCTTCATGTGTCTTTCAAAGTTCGTTCGAGCAACCCTTACGGTCGCGTTCTCGAAGAAGAGGCCGATCGCGACCCAAGAGGCACCGAACTTGCCACAATTTGCCTTGAAAGTGCGGGATTGCAGGCAATTTCTGTATCATTCCTCGCTCGATGCGAGCCCACACTTTCCGCGCACTGCGCGCACCGCTTCTTCCGCTCTCTCTCGCTGCGATTGTTGCGACTGCGGGCTGCAAGGTCGGCCCGAACCCAAAGTCCCTCGAACTCTCCGACGCGGCTCCGGCGTCCCCTGCTCCAGCAGCGTTCACGCCGCCGGAACTCACGGCAGCCGAACGCGATAGCAACGCGACCGCGCTTTCCGCAACTGCTCCCGACGAGACACCCGACGCTGGGCCAGCACTCGACCGTTGGTGGACCCGCTTCAACGATCCGCTGCTTGATGCGTTGATCGTGAAAGCAGAATCGGCAAATGCGTCGATCGCAGAGGCATTGTCGCGGGTGCGGGTGGCGCAGGCGCAGCTCGGGCTGACGGAGTCGGCGCTTTGGCCAACAATCGCAGCGGGCGGCGAGTACCAGCGCACCAAGCAGAACTTCTCGCGGCTTGCCGCGGACGGCGTAGATACCGAGCCATTTTCGGTCTGGGCCTACGGCGCAGCCATGTCGAACTGGGAGATTGACCTCTGGGGGCGTATCCGTCGCCTCGTTGAGGCAAGCGAAGCCGGACTGCGCGCAAGCGTCGACGATCTTCGCAGTGCGATGGTCTCGGTACGCGCACAAACAGCAAGCGCTTACCTCTCCCTGCGAACGGTTGAAGAGCGCTTGGCCGTCACCGAAGCAGCCGTGCAGAACCTGCGCCAAACACTCGAGCTTGCAGAGAAGAAGTACGCGGCAGGTACCACGACGAAACTCGACGTCAATCAAGCGCAGGCAGACCTCGATCTAGAGGAAGCTGCGATCCCGCAGTTGCGCAGTGCCCTTGCCGACGCGAAGGGCAATCTTGCAACGCTTTGCGGCACCGACACCGCGTCCATCGAAGCGCTCCTTGGCGCACGCAGCACAATTCCTCCGGCGCCGGACGCGTTCGCGGTTGGAATTCCTGCGTCGCTGCTTGAGCGGAGGCCCGATCTTCGCGCGGCGAACGAACGGTACATCGCCGCTGTCGCATCGATCGGTGCAGCCGAAGCATTGCACTATCCAGCGCTCACCCTCTCGGGCAACTTCTACATCTCGTCCACCGAGTTCAGTGGCCTCGGCGACTGGGCGGATCGCGCGTATTCATTCGGACCCGCGATTTCGCTTCCGCTCTTCACAGGCGGCGCCATCGAATCGCAAATCTTGCAAGCAAAGGCAACCGCAGAAGTCGCGTACAACGCGTGGCGCGGCGCCCTTGTACGTGCCGTTGCCGAAGTGGATGTCGCCATCGCGTCGCTTGTACTCGCACGCGACGCCGATACGCGCTACTCGAAGGCTGCAGCAAGCGCTGAAGACACCTATCGCCTCGCGAAACTGCAATACGACGCTGGAACGACCACGCTCGAGAATCTGCTCGACATTCAGAACCAGTACTACAAAGCGCAGGATGCCGAAGTGCAGGCGCGCGGACTTGCCGCGCGTTCTGTGGTTGAGCTGTGTCGCGCACTTGGTGGCGGCTGGGAAAGCACGGTCGCCGACAACGCGAATGCCGTCGAAGAGTCGCGCAATGCCGTGACAAACTCTCCGGCCGAAGTCGCATCACGAAGCCCACTGACGAAAGCGCAGGCCGACGAGAAGTCGTCCGCGACGCAGCAGTAATTCAAGCAAATCCACGCGCATCACGCGCATCAAGATGAGAACCGATATGCACCATTCGATGAGCGCCTTCATGCGCACCGCAGCGTCCCGCACCTGTGTCATCACGAGCCTCGCAGCGCTCGCGGCACTTTTGTCATGCCGTCGTGCAGAGCAGCCACCTGCGGCGCCACCAACGATTGCTGTGCGCACGGAATCAGTGGGCACGCAAGATATTCCGCTTTCCTACGAGTTTCCCGCCACGATTCAATCGCCGCGTACCACCGATATCAATGCGCGTGTGCCGGGCTGGCTTGAGAAGCAAGTCACGCCCGATGGCGCGCGCGTCACGGACGGCGAAGTGCTGTACATGATCGATCCGTCGCAGTACCAAATTGCGCTTGAGGCTGCAGAAGCGAAACTCGCACAAGCAAAAGCACAAGAAGAAGTCGCGAAGGCACGGCTCGATACCGCCAACGCGCAACGCACCTACGCGCAATCGACCTACGACCGCAACAAAGATCTTGTCGCATCCGGCGCAGTAAGCCAAGAGCGCTTCGATCAGATCACGGCACAACTCGCAGAAGCGAAAGCTGCCGTTGAACAGGCAAATGCAGATATGGCGAGCGCCAAAGCGAATGAACTCGCTGCGACAGCAGACATCAAGAACGCCAATCTCAACCTCTCCTATTGCACCGTCACAAGTTCGCTGAACGGTTTGCTCGGCGCTTCGAAGTACTACGAAGGATCGCTTGTTGGTGAAGGTGGCAAGCAACTGCTCAACACCGTCGTGCAAACCGATCCAATGTGGGCAGCATTCAGCCCAAGCGCGAACTATCTGCCAGTGATGATTGCCAATCAGAATGCAGGAACTCTCGCAGCACGCGTTCGACTTGCAGGAGCATCGTCGAGCGCACAGCCGTCAACGCCACTTCGCAATACGGGCGAGTCGCCCGTCAAAGACGCGCGCTTGGTCTTCATCGATAGCACCGTGACCGGATCTTCCGACACAGTCCTCATGCGCGTGGAGTTTGCGAATCCGGAAACGGTGTTCCGTCCCGGCGCATACGCGATGGTTGAAATCGGACTCGGCACCCAGAAGGATGCGATCATCGTTCCGGAAGAGGCCGTATTTGCGCGCCAAACTGAGTTGTTCGTCTGGCGCGTGAAGCAAGACGACACCGTCGAAAGTATTCGCATCGACGCTGTTTCGAAGCATGAAGACAGCATCGTGGTCGCGCCTGGAACCATTGCAAAGGGTGACCGCATTGTGGTCGCTGGTGTCGCGAAGTTGAAAGCCGGCGCGAAGATTCGCGAAGCGAAAGATGCAGGCACAAATCCATCCTCTGGCACGAGTTCATCCGCATCATCGAAGCCGGAAGGGAAGTAATTCGACATGTCCTTCCGTTTCTTTATCGATCGCCCAATCTTCGCGACCGTCATCGCACTTGTGATGACGCTGTCGGGAATCATCTGCGCGTATCTCCTTCCGATTGCGCAGTTCCCGAACATCGTGCCGCCCACGGTGCAGGTCAGCGCGACCTACAACGGCGCAGACGCGAACACTGTTGCGCAAGTTGTGACTCTGCCTCTTGAGCAGCAAATCAACGGCGTCGAAGGCATGCTCTACATGAGCTCCACTTCGACGAGCGCTGGAGTGTCGACCATTACGGTCACATTTGAAGTTGGCTACGACCTCGATATCGCAGCCGTCGATGTGCTCACGCGCGTCAATCAAGCGATGCCGCAATTGCCCGAAGCCGTGCAGCGCGTCGGCGTGAACATCGCGAAGCAGTCGACCAACATGACGGGCGTCGTGAGCCTCTACTCGCCAAAGGGCACCTACGACAGCGCGTTCCTTTCGAATTACGCGAATATCACGGTGGAACCAGTGCTTTCGCGCGTCGATGGCGTTGGCAACACGACGGTCTTCGGTCTCGAGCAGTA
>JASGCF010000322.1 GCA_030054275.1 Limnohabitans sp.
GGTAGATCACCATCCGCTTGCCCTCTACATCGAAAACCAGCGGCTCGCCACCGCCGCGGCCGTGCAATACGCCGTTTCGCGACTTCCGCAGTGGATCATGTTCTATGGCCTGCTTTGCATATCGCCGCGCGCGAAACAGGGGAACCGAAAGCACGCTGGTGCGATCCGCGCGGAACACCACCCCGTCGCGGCGGATGTCATAGCCAGCTATCAACCCAAGTGGCTTGAGATCGTTGGGAGTTTCTGGTGTCTGGTTCATGCGCCCACCGCCTTTGCCGCCTGCGCGGCGAGTTGCAGTCGATTGACGGAGTAGCGGCGCACCACAGTGGATGTCGGGGCGTGTCCAAGCATCGCAGCAGCGGCGGCCTCATTGCCTGTCCGGTTCACGGCCTCTGTCGCGGCAAGGTGCCGCAACTGGTACGGGGTCCAACGTGCCACACCGCAGGCATCGCAAGCGCGATAGATGAGGTTCAGCATGACCGACTTCTCCCAAGGGTTTCCGGCCGAGTTCACGAACAAAGGCCCGCACGTTGCCTGCCTGTCGGCAAGCGCAGAACGTACCGCATCCACTGCTGCCGAGTTCAGCACCACCACGCGCTCCATGCCGCGGTGCGCGTTCTTGTGTTCTCTGACAGCAAGTACGGGCGGGTCGGCCGACAGGCGCAAGTCTGCGATGTCGGCGCGATAGGCTTCGCCCGGTCGGCAACCTGTCGCGCGCATGAACGCAACGCATTGCGATGCACTCGCGTGACCAGACTCACGCAAACGCGCGACCACCGCCGCCACGGCCGTTGAATCCGCAGGTTCACGCGGTGGATTCTCGCGGCCCTTGCCGAAGCGCACCGCCTTGACGGCCTGCAGTGCATGCCATGCCGTCGGCTGCACCAGTTCCTCAGACACGGCCCACTTGAACATCGCGACCACTTGCTGCTTGCGGCGATTCACGCCGCCGCGTGTCAATCGCCCACGCGCCAACAATTGCGCGATCACTTCCTGCAGTGCCTTTGGCCCAAAGGCTGCAGCCTCAAGTCCTGCAAAGCGTTCGCACACCGCGAGTGCGATGGCGCGCGCTTGGCCTTCTTGCCATGACTTTGCGCCATGCTCGATGCGCTGCGACATCACGAACTTCTCGCAGAGTTCACCGACCGACAATGGCCGCGCAGCATCGTGCAGCGCCTGCGCTGCCTGCGCGGCGGCCACAAGGTTGCGATGCCTTGCACGTGACTCGTGGGTGCCGTACTTGCCGAGATAGTGAACCTTGCCCGCGATGCGAACGCAGGCTTGTCCCGTTGCTTTGTGGAGCGTGTATTCAAACGCTGGCTTCCGTGGCATGACGCAGACTCCGTGGTCCTTTGACCACTACACGCAACGACTACGCGCTACGTGCTGTCCTGCGCGCTCCACGGTGGAGCGGTATGCACACGCAAACCCTTGAGTTTGCACGGCATCAGGTGAATCGGGGCAGCCGGATTTGAACCGACGACTTCCTGCTCCCAAAGCAGGCGCTCTACCAAGCTGAGCTACGCCCCGTAGCGACGCACACTATACAGAATTACGAAGGCGGCAGATACCCCGTCGAGATGACGAAAGACACAGACCTTGCGCGGGTTCTCGTCCACGGCACCCGCCTCCACACGCGCATGCCGCAATCGCGGCACTTTCCGAGGGCCAGAACATGCACCCAGCTCGAAAGAACAACGACCTCCGGTCGTTCGATGTCTCCATTGAACGCATCGTCACCCGCGCCACGGCGCATTTGGACTCGCTCGCCCGCATCGTGGGGGTCGAGCGCGCGTCCGCGGAACTCGCAGCGTCCGGTAGTTCGCGATCCGACGGCTTCCCAATGGTGGAGTGCAAGCCGCGGTTGGGCTTGGCCTCGCCGCCCCGGATGCGGGCGTCTACGGATCAGGCCGATGCTGCGAGCGCTGTTCCGCACTCAACCCCAGTCCATCCTGGCTGCTTCTCATGGCACGAGTTCCATACGAGCAACGCACGCGAGAGCGCCATCTTCCTCGCAGATCTGCTCGAAGCTGAAGTGCGCACACGCGCGCTTGGTGGAGTGGACGAGTACTCCACGATTCTCGGAAATGGTCTTCACATTGCAGGCGGCTGCGCGACTGCGCAACGCGAACCGAGTCGGTGGAGCGCGTACCTGCGCGTTCCCAATGTCGATGTCCTGTGCGAGCGCGCGATCGACGCTGGCGGTTCGGTGCGGGTTGCACCAAGTGGTATCGAGGGCCTCGATAGGCGCGCAGAGATTTGTGACCCGACAGGTGCGCGCGTCACAGTGATCGCTGGAGGTGACGACCGCCGCACCACTGGCACAGGCGCATTTGGTTGGGACGAACTCCGCTCGACCGATCTCATGGAAAGCGTGCGCTTTTGGTGCGCGACGCTCGGATGGTCTGCGCAACCAGCGCTTGGATCATCGGGCGGCGAGTGCATCGTGTTTCTCAACGGCGGCGCGCCGGTCGCGAGCGCAACACATGCGCTTTCGATCGAGACTTCAAGTCGCTGGCTTCCAATCGCGACTTTCAGGCGCAAATCGGTCGAGTTGGTTGTTCGCGAGGCGCTTGCACATGGTGGCAGTTTGCGCGTGGCGCCGCAGGCACACGCGATACTCGGCATTTCCGCAGTTGTCGTTGATGCGCGGGGCTTAGAAGTGGGAATTGGCGGCGAAGTGCATGCGCGCTGAACGCGCAGCTCTACTCCATGTCGTCGTCTGCATCCGATGACTCGCCGTCTTCTTCCGTCGGCTTCGGATCGATCACTGCTGGCGCTACGAAAGTGGAAAACACCTGCGTGTCGTCGATGGTGTCCCAGACACCGTCTTCCCCAGCGCTGTAAATCTCGTAGCCCTCGACGCCGTCCTTCGTGAGCACCACGAAACGGAACTCGTTGTCCCATCCGTCTGTCGCTGTCCAACCCACATCTGCTGTGAGTTCCACCATGTCTTTCGGCATGCGTTGCCTCTTTGCACGGAATGCATCAATCGATTGCTGTACTTGCTGTGCACCAGACTGGGTCATCACGGTTCGCGCATTCACGCGTGCTTTCGCAAGCGCGGGTAAGAGCAGTGCTGGCAGCATCACAAGCGGCAGCACAAGGCAACCACCAAGTACCGAGATCGCAATCGCCGCGATGGCGAGTCCGCGCGGCTCGCGTCGCACAGCAACAATGCCGCAGATCAATCCGACAAGTTGCCCGATGAGTGGAAGCGGAAAAACGCCCAGCAAACTGAAGATGAATGCGATCAGCCCGAGCCTGTTTTTCTTTGGCTCCTCACGCTCGCGCGGCGGAACTTGCTGCGAGAGCGTTGGTGGCGTCGTGCGAGGCGCAGCGGATGGGTCGAATGAGTCGCTCATGAGTTGCCCGTTGCCTTCTTCGATGGACTTGAGGATCGCCAGAAACTTGAGAGGCCGAAGATCCGCATCGTACCTCGCGTTCGACATCGATTCGGTACGCTTCGGAAATGCTCGACACTGCAAAACTCGAGGCGACGACATCCGTTGATTTGCATCCATCGGATGTCATGCCATCACGCCGCGCGTTCGTTGCCACCATCGCGGCCCTAGGCGCAACTTCTGCCGTTGCTGCGAAGAGTCCCGTCTCGAGCACGATCCGAGTAGAGACCCGTAGCGCTGGCGCGACCGGTGTTGCCACGAGTTTCGACACAGGAATCACAGAACTCTCCCTTCGCGAA
>JASGCF010000323.1 GCA_030054275.1 Limnohabitans sp.
GGTCTTCGTCGCGTCCTCGTGCGTTGAGCCGTCGGGGTTCGTGAAGACAAGCCGCGCCTTGTCCCAACCGAGTTCCTGCTGCGGGAATCGCGCCGCGCGCGAGCACAGAAGGCCTGCTTCGGCCATACGCGCCGAGTAACCGAAGGGCGACTGAACATAGCCGTCGGTCTTCCGATTCGCGCCACCCACGATCGCGTCGACCCACGCGTGCCAGTGATTGCGCGCGGTCACCTTGCCGAGACCAGGAAGCGTCTTGAAATCGACAGGCTTGCCGTTGATCCAAACTTCGATCGGGCCCTCGGCGCCCACGCAGATCACGCCGCCTTCACAAACAACCAGCGTGCCAATTCCGCCGAATTTTCCGGGCGGAAGCCCGAGCTCCGCGCGCGACGGCGCCTGCGCTTGGTCGGCGTAGTGAACGGTGAACCGATCGTTCGCGAAGCGTTCTCGATTCGGCTGCTTCGACACATCGTAGACGAGCGTCGAGCGCACGCCGCGCGCGTGATAGAAGTCGCTTGGGTCGAGCGTGTTCGCAAGCACCGAGCGCGGCGACGGTAGGTCGTAGGCGAAGTAGAGAACATCGAGGAGATGCGTGCACCAGTCGCCGAGTTGGCCTGTGCCGTAGTCCCACGAGGAACGCCACTGCAATCCGATCAGGCCTGGGCGGCACGGCGCATCCACCGCGGCACCAAGCCACAGCGGCCAATCGATGTTCGCGGGCGGCGTGATCGGATCCTTGAGTCCGCCGTACCAGAAGTAGCCATCGGTTCCAGCGCCAGGGCCTCCGATCCAGACATGCGCTTCGATCGCCTTTCCGAGGAGGCCGCTCTTCATGATGTCAACCGCGTACTGGCGCGGCTCTGGCCCCATGCGTTGGTTGCCGGTCTGTGTGACGAGTTTCGGCCGCGCTGCGATCGCTTTCTCAATCGCGACGACTTCCGAAAGTTGCTGCACCAGCGGCTTCTGGCCGTAGACATGCTTGTTCGCACGCATCGCCCAAAGGTCGATGAGCGCGTGGTTGTGGTCAGGTGTGCAAACGACGACGGCGTCGAACTTGTCGCCGTGCTTGTCGAACGCTTCGCGGAAATCGCGACAGGTGAACGCTTCCGGATGATCCTTCGAGACCGACGCGAGCGCATCAGAGTCGACATCACAGAGGCCCGTGAACACCACATCGGGGTGCCCCTTGAGTTGATCGCGGTCGGCCGGCGCGATCGAGCCGCCGACGCCAACCTGCAAGAGTTGCAATTTGCCGAGTTTGCCTCCGAAGGCGCGGCGCGCGCGCGGTTCGGGCAGCGCGGTCAAGAGCGACGACGCGCCGAAGGCTGCGTTCCCAAGAAGCGCGGATGCGGCCACACCACCAACGGCCGTTGCCGCGGTGGTCCGAATCATGTCTCGACGGGTGAGCATGCGAGCACGCTACCGCGGGCAGGTGAGCGGCACAAGCAGGACGAATTGGACGCCGGATGAACGGCATGTTGGTCAATCACAGCGAGACTGTTGTGAAGACTGCAGGATTTGAAGCACGGAACACCCGAAGAGTTGAATATCTTCCCCGCATGACCATCGATCGCAAGACGCTGCTCAAGTACGACCCGCTGCCCGACGAACCACCGCGGCGCTCGAAACACGACCGCGTGCAAGCACTGATCATCGCATGCATTGGCACGATCGCGATCCTTCCATCGGCTGCGTGGGGCGTCTCATCGATGCGGCGACTTGCGTTCTATGCAGCAATCGGTGGACTGATTGGATTTCTGCTTGAAGCAATCGTGGCCGTGCTCGGTCTCAAAGACGGCGGAATTTGGGGTGCGTGGCACCGACTTCGCTATCCACTCGCGAATTGGGGCGAGTTCGGTCCTACAGGCGGTCGCTTCATCAATCACGACGACCACTGGTACTGGAAGCGATACGCCATCGCCTGGTTGTATTTCTGGTTCTGGCTTGCGCTCCCAATCATGTGGGCACTGCGCTAAGGGCTTACTCCGCCGCGATCGGCGCGCGTGTCAACATCGTCTTCCTCGCCTTCGCGAGTTGAATCACTGCGACGCCGCCAAGCATCAGCCCCGCCGCTGCAAAGGTGCGCACGCCGATCGGCTCAGAAAGCAGCAACCAACCAAGCGCGATCGCGACGAGTGGGTTGACATACGCGTAGGTCGCGACGCGCGCGGCTGGCTGATTCCGCAAGAGCCAGATATACGCGGTAAATCCGCAAAGCGATCCGAAGACGACGAGGTAACTCCACCAAAGCCATGTGGTGAGATCCGGTGGCGAAGTGCGGAGCAGCGTCCATTCGTCGTGCGAGATCCACTCCTTCGGGAAACTGGCGAGCACGAGCACCACGCCGCCTGCAAGCATTTGCATCGCCGTCGCAACAAGCGGTGAGTGTGCGCTTCCGGGCCGCTTCGACCACACGCTTCCCATCGCCCAACCGAGTGTTGCGACAAGCATCACGACAACACCAATGGTGGAAACTGCAGCTGCCCCGCCGAAATCGCCAAACTTCAGCACAACAACACCTGCAATCCCCATGGCGATGCCAAGCCAGACGATCGCGCCTGGCCGCTGATGTGTGCGATGCATCATCGAGTCGAGTCCGACGAGCCAAAGCGGTGTCACCGCGGTCATCAACGCAACGAGGCCAGAATCGACGGTCTTCGTCGCAATGGCAACGCCACCGTTTCCAAGAAGCATCAGACATGTTCCGACGATCGCTGCGTTGAGCCACGATCGCGCAGCGAAGTCGGATTTTCGCGCATCGCCGCGCCACCATGCGAACGCCAGAAGCAGCGTGCCCGCCGTGAGGAAGCGTGTTCCAGCGAGCACAAATGCGCCATGTTGCGACACAAGTTTGATCGCGAGATAGGTCGAACCCCAGATGAGGTACACCGCGCCGTAGGCCATCGTGGTACGGAGCGCACCCGGAGTTTCATGTGTTCTTGTCATCGATGAAGCCGATCAGCCTTGCACGCGCGCGGCGCTTTCGACCGCGAAATACTTCGCTTCTGGATGATGCACGACAATCGCGCTCGTCGATTGTTCGGGCACGATCTGCCAATTCTCTGTGAGCACGCAGCCGATGCGTTCAGGGCGAATCAACCGGAACAGCTTCTCTTGATCGCTCATATCGGGGCACGCGGGGTAACCGAAACTGAAGCGCGAGCCGCGATAGTTCTGCGTGAAGAGTTTGCGGATTTCAGGACTGTCGTCGTTGCCGATGCCGAGTTCCGCGCGCATGCGCTTGTGCCACATTTCTGCGAGCGCCTCCGCACACTCCACGCCAAAGCCGTGCAGATACAAATACTCGGTGTATTCGTTTCGCTCGAACAATTGCTTCGCACGATGGCTCGCTTCGGTACCGACCGTCACGCATTGAAGACCGAGCACATCCTTCTCGCCCGAACTGCGCGGACGGAAGAAGTCGCTGATGCAGAGCCGCTCGCGACCACCCTGGCGCGGGAAACGGAAGCGCTCGATCTCTCGTTCGATGCCGAGCGCGTGATCCTTCGCGTCAAAGACCACGAGGTCGTCGCCTTCACTCGCAACTGGGTAGTAGCCGTACACCACTTGCGGGCGAAGAATCTTCTCGTCCTTGCATTGGCGACACAGTCGATCGAAGACGGGACGGGCCTTTTCCTCGATGGAGCGCTCATATTCCGCTTCGGTCATGTCGCCCTTTTTGAAGCCCCACTGCCCGCG
>JASGCF010000324.1 GCA_030054275.1 Limnohabitans sp.
CCATGAACGCAGGAACGCCGTCATCGGCACCTGCAATCACCAATGTGGACGCGAGCTTCAAGAACATCGGAATGAAGCGATCCGCGACTTTCTCATCCACGAGTATGCGACGCGTGCATGTGCAGCGTTGACCCGTGGTTGCGAAAGACGCACGCACACACTCAATCGTGGCACGTCGAAGATCAGCATTTTCCGAGACAAATGCAGGATTCGATCCACCCATCTCAAGCGCGATCAAACGGCCAGGGGTATCGAGGTTCGCTTCAAGAATGCGTCGACCAACGGGAAAGGAACCCGTGAAGAGCACGCCATCCACATCAGGATGCGTTGCAAGCCGCGATGCAATCGCCCCGCCGCCCTGCACCACATTGAAAACCCCGGCCGGAAATCCAACTTCCTGCGCGATTTCGGCGAGCAGTTGCCCAACCGACGCGGCCTTCTCACTTGGCTTGAAGACAACCGTGTTTCCGACAAGTAACGCCGGCACGATGTGACCGTTCGGAAGATGCGCTGGAAAGTTGTATGGCCCAAGCACGGTCATCACGCCATGCGGACGAAACGCGCAAATGCCTGTTTTTCCTGCACCCGCTGCAACTTCGAAACCTGCAACACGCGCGAGCACACGCTCTTCAAGCGTGATCGTCACCTTCTCGGCAACGATCTTCGCTTCAAGTTCCGCCTCCCACCGCACCTTGCCGACTTCGCGCGAAATCGCGGCGGCCAAGCGACCTGCGTGACGCACGCACGCTTCGCGCCATCGCTCGAGATACACGCGACGCTCTTCAAACGGCATCGCACGCCACGAGGGTAAGGCACGGCGCGCAGCCGCTACCGCTGCTTCCGCATGAGACGCAACCGGAGTACCCGTCCACACAACCCGCGCAGGATGCGCGGGATCGCGCGTGGTGATGGCATCACCAGAAAGCGCGAGGAACGCGCCGTCTACGAAGTCGCTCGGTGGTTGCGTGAGATACGACGACGACGCGAGAGAGGAGGAAGTGAGCGAGGAAGACGCGAGCACGCGTTAGCCCTTCTTCTTCCGCGTTCGAGATTTCGACTCTGGAAGAGGTGTGAATCCGATCATTGGCTCTGCTGGCGCACCGATCGCAGCAAGCGTTTCTGCGGGCAAAACCAGTTTGCCCGCATCCAAACCGTACGCGCTGCGCACCGCACGGAATCCACCGCGCCCTCGGAACGAAACAAAGGCTTCGCCGCCACCTGCTGGAACTCCAGCAACTGCGCGCATCGTGGTCGTCGCCTTCACCAGCGGAACTTCGTCGATCGCAACATCAAGGTATGGGCCGCCGTCGAACGGATCGACATGTCCGTGATACTTGAAGCCTTGTTTCTCAAGCATGCGCTTCGCAGGCTCGGTTTCTTCGCCAACTTTCCCAATCAGTGCACGAGCTTCTGGCGGAAGCAACGATGCGAAGATTTCGCCCTTCGGCCAAAGCGACAACAAGAACTCCTTCGAGCGCGAGCTGAAGAGATCGGCTTCTTTGTACGAGAGATTGATGAAGCGCCGCCCGAGGTACTCCCACAAAAGCGTGCCGGAGTCAGGCGTCAGTGGACCCATCATTTCAGCGAGGATGCGTTCCGCGAACATCTCGCGATGGAGCCCGATGAAGTGGAATCGAATCAGCGACAAGAGCGAGCCGAGCCGCTCTGGTCGACCGCGGAATCCTGGTGCCAAAATCAACCCACCAACTTCGCTTGGCCCACTTGTGTCTGTGCCAAGTTCGAGCGTGACATGCGTTTGCCCCAACTGCAAATCTTCGCTGTAGAACGAGCGTTTTCCCGTTTTGAGATAGATGTGCGGGCGCCCATCCCACGAGACACAGCAAAGAATCGTGCAGGTGCCGACAACTTCACGCGACTCACCGTCTTCAAGGACGAACATGAACTCGCGATCGCGAATGTCTTCCACATCGCCTGCGAAACTCCGGCGACTGCGACCAACCTTCGCTGCGAGCAAATCTTTATCTGCGGGCAGATTGATGAAGTGCACCATCTTCGCCAACTTGAGAAGCGTCGGGAGGTCGTCGAGGATGGCTGGTCGAATGACAAACATGCGTACTCCGGCGGCATTAAGCCGTTCGCGCGAACGACTTCTCCATGATTTCGAACACGGGGCCAAAGTGCTCTGGCTTCATCACACCAACAGGCGGAAGGAATCGCAGGTGATATGGCCCGTGACCACAACTAAAAGCGATCACGCCATCTTCAAAGAGGTTGTTGAGGAGCTTCCCAATCTTCTCTTTGTTTCCGCCGAAAGGCGTCAATCGCATCATGCCGCCGTGACCTGCAACAACCGTCTTTGTCGTGCGGCCAAGTGAGTTCGTCACCGGCGGGAACCATGCAGGATGCTTCGCAACAAACGCATCGGCATGCTCCTTGTATGCGGCGAAGAGTTTCGCGATACGGCCGTCCGCGCCGTAGTAACCGTCATCACGCAATCGGCGCAAAATCGACAGTCCCGTCGCGAATGCGCTGGTCGATGCCGCGAATGTCCCCGAGAGTAGCCCAGCCTTTGGATTGAAATCCGCGGTGTAAAGACATGCGCATGCTTGCGTGATCTTCCCAACGGTGACCACATCGATGTACTCCCCGAGATTGAGGCGCTCGAAGCAGAACATACTTTCAGTGCGGCCGAAAGTCTGAACCTCATCGTCCCAAATCGGAATGCCCGCTTTGCGTGCCGCCTCGAAGAGTGCGACGAAAAACTCACGAGGCGCGGCATTAAATCCGCCTTCACCTTGAACGAGTTCCGCAATCAAGCAGCAGTGCTCTCCGGGATACCGGTGAATCAACTGCTCAAGATGCCAGACCGCCATATCGATCGAGCGTTGGCCCATCTCGGGGTCATAGAACGGCAAGTAGTCGACGAGAATGTTGAGCGCGATTCCTTGGCGATACGCCGCGGTATCACCGATCTGCGACATCGTTGTCGATCGTCCCATGAAGCAGTCGGCGAACGCGATGATGCGCGGCGCACCGCCTGTCTTTTGTTGACAGAGTTTCAGCGCAGATTCGTTTGCCATGCAACCTGAATTCGTGATGAAGCAGTGCTTCATCCGCGAACTTCGCGATGCTTCTTGCACCAACAACTCACCAAACTCAATCGCTTCTTGGTTGTATTGCAGGTTTCCCTGCATCACGAGGTCAGAGAGCGACGCACGCATCGAAGCTTCGATGAGCGCAGGGTCGCCGTGTCCAAACATGTGCACGCCGATCCCGTTGATGAGATCCCACTTCACACTGCCATCGATGAGTTCGACCAACGGTCCATTGCCAGTTCCCGATCCGAGATACGGGTACAACGGCCCGCGACCGCGCACCTCTGTCGCGCGCTTGAGCCAGCCATCGAGCGTTTCTTTCAGTTCAAGCCGTGGTGGCCGCGCTCCTGTGATTTCGCGTTGCTTCGCTTCGATCTCTGCGCGGATCGTGCGGATGGCCCGCTCGATCGTTGGGTTCGCCAAGAGTTCGGATCCGACGGTCGACGATGCTGTAAGCGTGGTAGTCATGGGAAAGTGCTGACGAGGTGCGCGTTGCGCAGCGAGGACTCTTTTCGTCCGTTCATGCGGGGGGCCTGTAGAGTAGGCTTCGCGATTCGTGTGTGTTACGGGACGCGAACCTGCCGCGCCAACAGAATGGCAAGCATCGACGCGCGCGGAACGAGGGAATCGAGCTCGATGTAC
>JASGCF010000035.1:0-6231 GCA_030054275.1 Limnohabitans sp.
CACCGACGGCCACCAGCGCAAGCCGCTGTGAGACCCGAAGTTTCGCGCTCGTGCTCATCGATCGACTCCCATCGAGAGTTGGTCTAGGAATGCAGTGATCCCGAGAAGAAGCGCGATAGCCACGAGAAACGCAATCGGAATGTGCAGCCCAACTCTTTCCCAGCGACGCTCACGCATCATCCCCGCAACATCAACGGCGAGTGAACTCCATGTCGAAAGCCCACCAGCGAAGCCGAGTACGAGCAATCCGTGCCACCGCTGAGAAGCAGCGACTGCCAAGGCGACGACTGTGCAGGCGAGAAGATTGACGAAAAGTACACCGAGGTCTGCGCGCAAGAATTTGGTGCGCGCAACATGCACGATGCGATCGCGCAGGACCGAACCGATCGCAGCTCCGATGACGGCTCCGCCGAAGTCGATCGCGAAGGCTGTGTCGAAGATGTCGCCCGCAGCAAGCATCACGCAGGAAGGAGAACCGATCCGACGCGGACGCGCAACGCGAGACGGGGCCGATGTGGCGGAAAAACACGCACGCGCAGAGAGTTCCCTGCGCGCGCGTGATCAACTTTCTTCAAACTGTTGCGTTCAGGCATTCCAAGTTACGCGACCAACGCATGTGCGCTTTCGATCGACTCGATGACCTGACGAACCGTGAATGGCTTTCGCAAGACGCTGTCGTAGCCCTTCCCAACGAGTTGCGCGATTTGACCATCGGTCAGTCGGCTTGACATGCCGATGATCTTCGTCATCTGCAAGTCCTCAGAACTGCGCACGAACGCACAGAACGCGCCGCTCTCAGCTTCTGGCATGTGCACATCAAGCAGCATGACATGCGGGCGGAACTTCTCGCACTCAGCACCTGCAGCGAACGCGCCGTGCGCCACATGAACCTCGTAACGGGTTTGCTCGCGAAGCACTTTCGCCAGTGTTTCTGCTGTATTCGCATCGGTATCGACCACGAGCACGCGGGGTGCGCCGCTCATCAGTCCATCCAAAGGAATGTTGTGCTTCTTCATAAATTGCATCAAATTCGAGACCGGAATGCGCCGGTCTTTCGAACCTGGGATGCGATATCCCTGCAGTTGGCCCGAGTCGAACCACTTGCTCACGGTGCGACTGGCAACATTGCAAATGCGTGCAACTTCGCCAGTGGTCAGAACATCCTTCTCGCTGAATTGAAATCCGTCGCGCATGGTGAGACTCCCTGCTTGACTCCCTTGTGTTCCAGTGCCCGCGAAACCCTCCGTTGGTTGCGGGTCCCCTCGCCATGCCTGCATCGGCGTGAAGGTTGTGTGAGTACAGCCATCCGCAAGGAATGCGCTGTTCTTGCGAAAAATGCAGGCCGCGACAGGCGAAAATGGCCGGATACCGGACGCGGGGCGCTGTACGGCTACAAAACAAACGCCGGCGCTGCGTTCAGTCGCGTGAAGTGGTGTCTTGCTGCCAACGCTCCATACCCTGCATTTTTGCCACTTTTCCTCGCTCAAGTCGCTCAAGCCACTTGGTCATGGCCCAGACAGCAAACGCAGGGAGGAGCCATGGCCGACAGAGACAGGCCCGACCAACGGACCCGAAAGTTCCTGTTGCGTCGTGTTGGTCCTTTCGCAGCGGAACAAGTTGATCCAGTTCTTGGTTGCCGACCCGCTTGCGCGCAGAAATCGCTCGAAGCGCGCGATATGTTCGCGGCACCCGGACGATCGCGAAGAAGCCGAGCGCTGTGATGCGCTCGGCGCGCGTGAACTGCCGCTCGACATAACTGTCGTCCGCGATGATGTTGGGAAACTCGCCCCAACGCGCACGGCCCTCGCGTGACACGCAGTAGGTTCCCGACCCATTCGGCGCCGTGGTGAGGTGATATGGATTGAAGCAATCCGCTGCGTAATAAAGGCGTACAAGCAAATCGCTTCGCGATGTCTCAAACTTTGGCTGCGCTGCGACAACCCGTGCACCGGACCGCGACGCTTCTGCAAAAAGTGCACGCAGTGTTCCGGCCGCGAGTTCGATATCACCGTCGAGGAAGAGTCGCGGATAGGTATCCAAACCAGCATCGCGCAATGCCCGTTCGCCGAGATTGATGGCGTTGGTCTTGCCGCCTTCCTGCGTTTCGACAATCAAAATCTGCGCATTTGAGGGAACTTCAACAGCACGCGCTTGCGTGGCTGTGTCATCACGGCAAGCGTTCGGAATCACCACCACGGTGAGGTCATCGACGCCGTCTGCAAGCACAGCACGGAGACACCGCGCAATACCCTTGCCTTCGTTGTACGCGGGTATCACCACCGTCGGCATGCGCGAACCCTCACTTCAGCCTTGCGTTTGCGGACGAACGCGCTCATGAATCGCAATGCCGTGCGCGCGTACGGATTCGAGAAGTTCATCAGCGTGTTTTGAGTCGCGAGTTTCGACCACACATGACACGCGCACACGCGATACATCAGGTCCGCCGAAAATGCGTTCATGGCGAATGTCTTGCACGCTCGCGCCAGCAGCGGCGATCGTTGCTGCAAGTTCTGCAAGTCCGCCAGGTCGATCACTGATCGTGGCGGAGAACTGCACAAGTCGGCCGTCGTAGGCCAGCGAGTGCTCGATGACGCGCGATAAGACCAGCGGGTCGATGTTTCCACCACAGAGGAGAAGGACAACCTTCTTTCCCGCGAGTTCGGGCAACTGACCAGAAAGAAGTGCTGCCAGCGGCGACGCACCTGCGCCCTCGACGACGCCGTGCTGCATTTCAACAAGACGCAGAATCGCAAGCGAGATGAGTTCCTCGCCAACGGTCACGACCGCATCGACCCGTGATCGCGCCAACGCAAATGCACGCGCACCAACTTCGGGAACAGCAAGCCCGTCGGCAAGGGTTGGATCCATGGCGATACGCTTCGGTGCGCCAGCGCGCAAGGCCTCTTCAAAACTCGCTGCGCGCTGCGGCTCGACGCCGATCACGCGGGTCTTCGGTCGCAACGCTTTCACGGCAATACCAACACCCGCAAGAAGTCCTCCGCCACCAACTGGAACGATCACAGCATCGAGATCCGGAACCTCTTCAAGCACTTCGAGTGCCACAGTGCCAGCACCTGCGATGATCGCTGCGTCGTTGAATCCGTGCACATAGGTCAGACCTTGGGCAACGAAGGTTTTCTCAGCGAACTCCTTTGCTTCTGCAATGTTCGCGCCTTGGATTTCGACACGCGCACCAAGTTCTCGACAGCGCGCCTGTTTCACAAGCGGCGCAACCTTCGGCATCACCACCGTGACCGGAATACCGAGATCGCGCCCATGCCAAGCAAGCGCAAGCGCATGATTACCCGCACTTGCTGCAGTCACTCCGCGAGCGCGCGCATCGCTCGCGAGCTGCAAAAGCGCATTGCGCGCACCGCGCTCCTTGAAACTCCCAGTGCGCTGCTGATACTCAAGTTTGACGAAGACCTCGCATCCAGTGATGCGCGACAAACTCGGCGAATGCACACAGGGCGTTCGCACGACTCCGTCTGCGATACGAACACGCGCAGCTTCAATATCCGCGAGCGTCGTGTCTTCGCTGGTGGCGACAACCGACATACGCTAAGCCTTTTCCTGCGCCTTCAAAAGCCGCTCGACATAGTGAATGTCGAAGGTCGCATTGGCAAAGTCTGGATTGTCCATCAACTTGCGATGCAATGGAATCGTCGTCCGAACTGGGCCAATCTTGAACTCGTCGAGCGCCACCTTCATGCGCGCAATCGCAATGTCACGCGTGGGTCCGTGCACGATCAACTTGCCAATCATGGAGTCATAGTTCGGCGGAATGCGATACCCAGCCCGCGCGTGACTATCAAGACGAACGCCCAATCCACCGGGTGCAGCGAAGGTTTCGATAAGCCCAGCTTGCGGCATGAAACCGCGATCGGGATCTTCCGCATTGATGCGGCACTCGATCGCGTGACCGTTGACCTTGATGTCGGATTGCTTCACAGAAAGCGGCTTCCCAGACGCAACCATGATTTGTTCACGAACGATGTCGATTCCCGTGATCATCTCGGTGACCGGATGTTCGACCTGTACGCGCGTATTGACTTCGAGCATGTAGAAGTTCTGCTTCGCGTCCATCAAAAACTCGACGGTCGCCGCACCTGAGTACTTCGCGCTTGCGATCAATGACGCAGCGCTTTCGCACACCTTCTTCCGCTTCTCCGGGTCCACGCCTGGGCTCGGCGCTTCTTCAATCAACTTCTGGTGCCGCCGCTGACTTGAGCAATCGCGCTCGAAGAGATGCACAGCGTTGCCGTGCTTGTCGCCGATGGTTTGCACTTCGAAGTGACGAGCGTTCTCGAGGAATTTCTCGATGTACACGCTGCCATTTCCAAACGCAGCGGTCGCCTCCTGGCGCGCGCTTTCGATCCCTGCGCGCAATTGCGCTTCGTCGCGCGCAACGCGCATGCCGCGTCCGCCACCGCCCGCCGCCGCTTTCACGATGACTGGATAGCCAACTTCGCTCGCAACCTTGACCGCTTCTTCGATGTCTTCAATCGCATCCTCGGTGCCGGGGAAGACGGGCGTGCCGACTTTGCGCGCCATCTTCTTGCAACTCACTTTGTCGCCGAGCAGCGCCATTGCTTCTGGCGAGGGACCGATGAACTCAAATCCGGAATCGCGGCAGACTTCTGCGAAATGCGCGTTTTCAGAGAGAAACCCGTAACCTGGGTGAATCGCATCTGCGTGCGAGACTTCCGCCGCCGCGATGATGCGTTCGATCCGAAGGTAACTCTGCGGACTCGGCCCTGGTCCGATGCACACGGCTTGATCTGCCTGCTCGAGCCACGGACCACCTTTGTCAGCCGTGGAGTAGACACAGACGGTTTCGATACCAAGGGCCTTCGCAGCGCGGATGACGCGCAGGGCGATCTCGCCGCGATTCGCAATGAGAATGCGCTTGAACATGCGTTTCCTAGTGATAGCCCCCGCGGGAGCGGCGAGCGAGTGTCAGCGATCGGTCGATCGCGCATCACGGGTCCACACCCGCGTATGCGCACTGGACTCAGTTCGGACGAATACGGAAGAGCGGCTGACCGAATTCAACGGGCTGACCACTCTTCACCAACACCTCTTCAACGGTGCCCGAGGTCTCGGCCTTGATCTCGTTGAAGATCTTCATGGCTTCGATAAGGCAGACCGTCGTGTCTGGCCCAACCTTGGCTCCGACGCTGATGAACGGCGCCTTGTCGGGGCCAGGCGATGCGTAGAAGGTGCCGACCATCGGGCTCTCGATCGCCGGAAGTTTCTCGGCAGCAGGCGCTGCTGCAGGAGAAGCAGGCGCTGCTGCAGGGGCTGCTGCTGCGACGGCCGGTGCGGCAGCCGCGGCTGGGACATGCGCGGCCGAGTGCAGAACGGGCGCCGCAACGACTTGCGGCGGGACATGAAGACCTGGCCGCTTGACCGTGACCGTTTCCTGTTCGTCACGGAGGTCGAGCTCCGTCAGGTCATTCTCAACCATCAGTCGAACGAGTTCTTTGAGCTTTCGGATGTCAATCATGGGTTGTGGTCGGCAGCATCGCCGGGCGCGAGAGAATAGCAGATCTCGCGTCGATTGTGGAAGGATTTGCAGCGATCACCCGCGAACGCGTAGCAAGTAGGTGCGATGCAACCGAAACGGATGGATTGCACGGGCATGTTGTGCAGCATGGCGTCTTAGCGCTGCGACCGCGCGCCAACGCCGCCGGGAACACCAAGAACTTCACCAAGCAGGAAGGCTTCGCGAAGTCGCGTGCGATCTGCAATCAGCGCGCGCAATGCATGCGCTTGTGGAGCACGAAGTTGTGCCATCTGCGCGACGCGCGGCTGCTGCCGCATGACTGCAACAGACCCAGCAGGAGCCGCCTGTTGCGAGCGACCAACATGCGCAGCGCGCACCCCCTTCTCGACCGCTTGAACCCGAGCCACGGAAGCCGCGACCTTGGCGCGACTTTGCATGGCGTCTGCTTCTTCGCGATCAAGATTCTCGGGATGAGGATTCTCGCGATGAAGGTTTGACGGGATGGACGGTGGTCGAGTGGGCGCTTGGGAAACCCGCGGCGCTTTCGCACCAAGTTTGGGAAGACTGTTCTTCGGGATCCCACCGCGAGTCGGACCTGAGACAGCCTGCCCGCCCGCCTTGGTCGACTTTGGTTTCGGCGCAGACGACTTCGCGATGACCTTTGGGGGAACGGGCTGCGCCTTCGCAGCAGACTTCACGGTTCGAGCGGCGCCTCGTGGTCC
>JASGCF010000035.1:6331-15846 GCA_030054275.1 Limnohabitans sp.
GAACGGGCTGCGCCTTCGCAGCAGACTTCACGGTTCGAGCGGCGCCTCGTGGTCCGGGTCCTTGTCCTTGTCCTTGTCCTTGTCCTTGGCGTTGCGCTTTCGCAGTCGCGCCGAGCACCACCGCCGCTGCGGTCGGAAGCCCAGACCCGGCCTTCTTCGGAAGACCAGCCCCTGTTCCCGACTGTGTTCCCAACTGTGTCCCCGATTGGGATGGCTGCATCGATGCACGAAGCGCATCTTCAGCGCTCTTCCGCGCGGCTGCCTGTTTCTGCGCGTTTTCCTGCGCTTTCTTGGCCAGTCCTGCGATCACAACGATCACGACGAACGCGAGTTTGATGAGGACGGCCGTCGTCATGGTCGTAGTTTAGCGAAAGGGTGCGGGCTCTGGAAGAAGCGACGGAACGATCCATGACTTGGATTCCTCCATCGCGTGCCCATACGCCTTTGTCAGCACGGTTGGAACCAGTATGTTCGCCGCTGGTCCGTCCGCAACAACACGCCCCTCGCGCAACACCAGCGCGCGATGTGCAATGCAACGCGCAAGGCCAGGATCGTGCAGCGAACAAAGCACGGCGCCGCGCGCTGCAACTGCGCGAAGCGCGGTCACAACACGGGCGACCTCCGCTGGATCGATACCTGCAAATGGTTCGTCAAGCAACAAGATCGGCCGCTCTGCGCCATCAAGTTGCGCCAATGCTCGAGCGAGCGCAACCCGCTGTCGCTCTCCACCCGAAAGGGTCGTCACCAACCGATCCCCTTTCCCCTGTAGTCCGACGGCATGCAAGGCGCGCTCAACAGCGTCGGTCGACGGCGCGCTGGCGAAGCGACCAAGTCCGACCACGGCTCGGGCGGTGAACTCTGCGGCAAGATCGGGCCGCTGAGGCACGAATGCGCGAAGCCTTGCAGCATCGCGCGAAGAGTGAGAAGCACCGTGAAGCCGAACCACGCCCGATTTCCCAGCCGCTGGCAACACCTCCGCCAGCGCACGAAGCAGCGTGCTCTTGCCGCATCCATTGACACCAACGATCGCTACGAATTCGCCAACACCGACAGAGAGATCGATCGGGTGCAATGCAACCGTTGCTCCGTAGCGCATCGAGAGTTGCTTCGCGTCGAGCAGCGGATCTGTCATCGGCCCGACCCTCGGCGCAGAAGCCACAGAAATGCAGGGCCACCAGCAAGCGCGGTCACAACACCAACCGGAAGCCTTCCACTCCCGAGGTCAAGCACTTGCCGAACCGCGTCTGCGGAAACAAGCAGTAGAGCACCTGCGAGCGCGGAGCCTGGCACCAACAGCCCGTGATGCGGACCAAGCAGTCGTCGCGCGATGTGCGGACCAACAAGTCCAACGAAGCCAATTGGACCTGCGTATGCAACGGCCACACCCGCAAGTACGCCACCAGTCCAAAAGAGTTTGCGACGCAACGCGTGCAGCGCTACACCAGATGAACGCGCTTCGTCATCAGAAAGCATCGACACATCAAGCGCCTTTGACGCGCGCGCCAACACGATCCACGCGAGAACCGTCACGACGGCCAGCGTCGCCAACTGCGCACGGTTCGGAATCTCGGGCAATCGGCCAGACATCCACGACAAGAGATCTCCGCGCAATCCGTGCGGAACGAGATGCTCAAGAAGCATTGTCCCAGCACTGAACATGGAACCAAGTATCACGCCTGCAAGCAGCAGTGCCGTCGTGTCTTGTCCATCCGTTGCGCGGCCAAGCCGCGCCACGATGCCAAGCGTGCACGCAGCTCCAAGAATCGCACCGATTGCTTCACCAAAGAAAATACGCGACGAAAATGCGCCCAAAGCACCAAGGACCAACACACACGCAACGCCAAAGCCTGCTCCGCTTGAGATTCCAAGCACGAAGGGTGACGCGAGTGGATTCCGCATGAGAACCTGCAGTGCAAGCCCTGAGAGCCCGAGCGCTGCGCCGACGAGTGCAGCAGAAACCACCGACAACACCCGCAACTGCGCGATGTCTGCACTTGGAACACCCAACACCAGTCGCACTCCCTCATCGGTGCCAATCGGCCCGAGTGCAACGCGCACGAGCGCGGCGCAACAGAGTACGAGCGAGAGGAGAAAGAACCTCGGGAGCATGGCGCGCGCTGTCACGGAGCCTGCTCTTTCTGAGCGCCGCTTGAGTTTGCCCCAAGGTCGCCACGATGGACTTCGCGGCGCGTCCATACACCACGAGATGACGCATCACGAGATGACGCATCACGAGACGATGCATCGGATGCGACCCTCGTTGTCGCTTGTCGCGCGCGCTCATACAACGCACGAAGTTGCGCTCGATCTGCAAGCGCAACCAGACTTGGCGTCAGCAATTGCGGAAGGCGTTCCACAGCGGTCGGTGGGCGCGCTCCGCTCCATGGAAGCGCGCGCATCGCATCCTCAAAGCGTGCTGCACCGCGCTCATGCTCGACAACTCCAAGCACCGCATCACACGCAATCGACACGATGGTTTCTGGCGCAATCTCAATCCAACCGTCGCGATCGATCGCGTTGCTCAGCCCCTCTGCTTCAAGGAGCTCGTCGAGATAGTTGCCGCGACCCACAGCAAGAAACGGCTCTGTAGCCACAAGCACCAATACGCGTGGCATGTCATCACGCGGCGAAGCGCTGCGCTGCGATGGCGAATTGCGCTGAGGCAATGCATCAAACATCGTTGCTGCCTCTGCAAGCCTTCCGGCCAAACCGTCCGCGCCGCGCATGGGCGTCGTTTCGAAAACTTCGGCGATCGTCTCCACAAGCGCACGCGTTTGCGCAAACGAGTCGATCCGCTGCTCGACAAGTCGAATGCCGGACTGCGCACACAACTCGCGCAACGCCGGATCAATTCCGGCCAACGGTGGCTGTACGAAGAGCACATCAGGCTTCACAAGCAAGAGTCGCTCTGCATCAAAATCACGAAGATCCCCAATCACCGGGACACTCTTTGGGACATGCGTGCAGTACGGGCTTCGACCAACAATGTGTTCAACAAGCCCTAACTGCCAGAGTGTGTCGGAAATTGCTGGGGAACTTGCGGCGACCGTTGGGCGAGGTTGTGCGACCGTCGCAGCGCTGTCCGGCACTGCGCGACTCGCGCTTCCCTCGTCCGCAAAAGGGGATCCCTTTCCAAACGCGAGCCAAAACATCGCGGCGATCACCAACAACGCCACCATGTGCTGCACGAAACTCACACGCGGCTTCTGCGTGCCTCCGAGTTCGTCAAGAGTTGCGGGATCGATCTCGCCGCGCATGAAACCTGCCGAATGAGGGCCCTATCGAATAAAAGCGATGAGAAGAGCAACGAATCCAACCACGACTGCGATCATGGTGAGCCGTTCCGATCGCGCAGCAGTTCTGCGGCGCGCTTCCATTTCGCGTACAAGAATCTCGACACGATCACTTGCAAGTGACATGCGCGACAACGCATCTTCGAGCGAGCGCATCTGCGACTCAAACTGCGCCACCGATCGACCTTGGCGATCAAGTTCGGTTCGCGAGAGCGCCAAGATCTCGGTGTGGGCGCGGGACTGTTGCTCGACCTCACGCATGCGATCATCGACCGACTCAAGACGATCTGCGGCTTGGGTCATCGTGCGACCGAGCGAGTGGACGAATTGTTCTAGTTGCGCCCGCATTTCGGGCATCGCTTCGACGCGCACGGAAAGTCGCGTCAGTTCACTTTCGACCCGCGCGACCACGGCTCGCTGCTCTTCGGCGGCAGTTCGCACCAATTGCGCAGCCTCATCTCGCGCGGTGCGTGCTTCGACCACAGCGCGCGACACATCCAGCATGGCGTCAACATCTGCTTGCGGCGCAGCACCGATGAAATTGCGGAGAAAGGAAGCGATTCCCATGTGTCTGTCTGCGGGCTCGACACGAGCACGGCGCAAGAGAACACTGTAGCACGGGCGCGAGAAACAACAGAGCCTCTGTTTCGACGCACAACACCCGCACAACACCTGCGCAAAACCTTCACGAGGTGGTCACGAGTTGGTGCTGCACAAGCCGTCGGTAGAGGTCGCATCGTGACAGCAATTCAGCGTGCGTCCCCACATCACGAATACCCCCATCTTCCATGACCACAATGCGATCAGCAGTGCGCACGGTTGAGAGGCGATGCGCGATGGCGATCATCGTTCGCCCAACACGGAACTCTTCAATCGCGGCCGCAATCTGTGCTTCGCTTTCTGCATCGACTTGGCTTGTTGCCTCATCCAAAATGAGAACGGAAGGATCACGAACCAAGGCGCGGGCAATGGCCAAGCGCTGGCGTTGGCCACCGGAGAGGCCGCTACCACCTTCACCAAGTTCAAAGTCCAATGTGCCCGCGAGCCCCTCGACAAACGACGCTGCGTGCGCAAGTTTGAGCGCGCGAATCAACGCATCGTCCGTCGGCGGCTCGTATCCCAACAACACATTCTCGCGAATCGAACCCCGCACCAACAGCGGATCCTGCGCCACGACGCCGATCTGCCCCCGCAAGGACGACATGCTTCCACCACGCACATCGATCTCGTCCAAACGAACACTGCCCTCCGTTGCATCCAACAGGCGGAGGAGCAAACTCGCAAGCGTCGTCTTGCCACAGCCATTCGGACCGACGATCGCAATGAATTCTCCGTGTTTGATACGCAGCGTGACGCCGCGTACTGCGTCTCGTGAAGCGCCCTCATACCGGAATGAGACATCGTCGAATGTGATCGACTTCGAGTGACGCGGCAACGCTGGCAGATCGCGTTCGCGTAAGCCTTCTGCGGGAATGGCGAAAATCTCTGCGAGTCGCTCGGCAGGCGCTGCGGACGACTGAATGTCACTCAAAAGTCCGGTGAGCGGACGCAAACTTGCACCTGCCACGCCAAGTGATGCAAGTGACATGAGGAAACGATCGAATTGCATGCGCCCAACGACAATCTCATGCGCAGCAAGAAGCGCCAGTGCCATGATGGCGGCAATCGCCATCACTTCGACCAGCGGACTTGCGATCGCACGAGCCAAACGCACGCGTCGATCTTCACGCACCACTGCCTTATTCGCACGCGCAAATCGCCGACGCACGAACCGCTCTGCTGTTGCCGCTTTGACGCCGCGCAACCCTTGCAGCGCTTCGTTCGACGCGCGCAGCATGTCTTCATAGGCGCGCAGCGTGTTTCGACTTCCACGGACAATGCGCTTTCCCAACTTTCGCAAGACCACGCCGATCAAAGGCGCAACAACGATGGCGACAATCGTCAGGCGCCAGTCAAACCAGACGGCCGCTGCAAACGCGGCAACACCTTTGGTGAGTTGCGCAAGCGCCTTACTGGTGAGCGCCGAAAACCCGCGCTCAAGTTCGGCTGTATCGCGCGAGATACGCGACACGATCTCCGCTGGTCCGCGTCGCATGACTGACGCGAGCGGTAAGCGCAGCGCATGGCGAAATGCCTCAAGACGAATCTCGCTCACAGTCACCATCGACAGCGTGAGCGAACAATATTGATGCAAGAAATTCGCCAGTGCGCCAAGCAGTGTGAGGACGAAGAGCCCAGCGAGAATCCACACGACGCCCGCGAAACGGTCGTTCGGCAGCAGTTCGAGAAGTGACATCGGCACCCACGAAACAATCGCCTCGTGGCGCGTCAACGCCCCTTCCGCGAGAGAGCGCAGCGTTGCCCCGTCTTTGCCAAGTATCAGTTCAAGAAGCGGGCCGACAGCGATCAGGCCAGACGCGAGACCACCGGCAGAAAGCACCGAAAAAAGAATCGCGCCAAACGCGAGCCGACGGCGTCGCAGCATCCGTCGAGCAAAGTGCCAGAAGGTCGCGTTCTTCATGCCGTCCCATTCTCACCGGAAGCAGGCTTCTGCAGCAAGTCGACGGTGTGCCAAAACTCGGGCCAACTTTTTGTGACGCAACGCGGATTTGCGATCGCGATGCCGCCACGCACCAAACCGAGCACCGCAAACGCCATGGCGATGCGGTGATCGTTCACGGTGTCGATGACAACTGGTTGCACAGGATTGGCTGTACATCCGCCCTGATCCCGAACCGCGGGAAGCGGAAAGACGCGCACCCAATCTGGCCCGGTCTCGACGCATCCGCCGAGGGCGCGCAGGCCCGCCGCGACCGACTCAATGCGATCGGACTCTTTGACACGCAAGGTGCCCAGTCCCGTCAGGAGACTTGGTCGATCGCAGCAGGCGGCAAGCACCATCCCCATCACAGCTGCATCAGGAGCCTGCGCGAAATTGCTTTCAAGCCCGCGCAGCACGCCTCGCCCAGTGACGCGCAGGCCACCTTCGACTTCCTCCACACGCGCACCACGCAAGGCGAGATCATCGAAAAAGTATGCGTCAGGCTGCACGCTTCGGCGCGGAAGTCGAGGGATCACCACACTTCCACCAGACATGGCAGCCAACGCAGCTGGATACACAGCGCTCGACGCATCTGGCTCGATGATCACATCGCCACCGCGAATCACTTGCTCGGGAATGAAAACCTCAGCCAGTCCAGATGCATGTGCATCAACCGGTGTCGGCCGATACGACACCTCTGCATGCACGCCCGCGGCAGCGAGCGCAGCGAGCGAAAGTGCAATGTACGACGCGCTGGTGGGTTCTTCTGAAAAGGAGATTCGTACCCCGCCCCGCAATCGTGGTGCGATCAACATCACGGCACTGATGAACTGGCTTGAGGCCGTTCGTCCGACAACAAGATTGCCGCCCGAAATCTCGCCACCAGCAACACGCACGGGAAGTCGGCCCTCGGCTTCGAGGTACTCGATGTGCGCGCCAAGTTCGCGCAACAATTGAACACCTTCTGCAATCGGCCGTTCGCGCATACGCGCGCTCCCGTCGATCTCGGTCACACCCATGTTGCGCGCGGCGGCGAGTGCCATCATGAAACGCGTTGGCGTTCCACCGTCTCCAAGGTGCACATGCGCATGAAGATCGCCAAGTTCCGGGTGAAGCACCACCGTGCTGCCCTCCACTCGGTACGCCACACCGATGTTCGCCATCGCAGCGAGGAGCAGGTCGCAGTCATCGCATGACAACAGACCATGCAGACGCGTTGCCTGCGAAGCAAGAGCCGCCAAGATGAGATGTCGGTTCGAGAGGCTTTTCGAGCCCGGCACGGGAACGACGGCTCTGACCGGGCCTTGAAGCCGAGCAATTTCCAGCGGGTCCATTGCCAGATGTGGTTCAGAAGCACTGGATGCCGGCGAGTCGTGCCCCTCGCCTTTCAACTTGGTTCCTTCCGGAACACCGCGACGATGTCTTCCACCGGAATGACGAAGAGGCGATTGTCGCCCTCGAAGTCCACAGGAATCGCGTGCTTTGGATTGAACAGCACACGATCGTACTGCTTGATTGGATAGTTCTCGTCGCGCTCGACTTCCGCGCTCACCGTCACGATGCGACCGGTGATGGTTGGGATCTCGATCTTGTCTGGAAGATGCAAGCCGACCTTCGTGATCTTCTTGTCTTCATCTTTGCGAATGAGAACGCGCTTCCCGATGGGTTCGACAATCTCAAGCGTTTGCTTGCGTTGGGCACGGTCACCTGCGTCTGGCATGGCCGGATCATACCCCCGCGCGATGCACACTTGCGCTACCTTCCTGTGCATGTTCCCGCTCATCACTTCGCTCATTCGCGATGTCCCCGATTTCCCGAAGCCTGGCATCGTGTTCAAGGATGTCACGCCGCTTCTTGCCAATCCTGCGGGCCTCGCGCTTGCTGTAGAGTTGATGGCAAACCCATTCCGCAACGAACGCATCGATGTGGTCGTTGGTCCAGAAAGCCGTGGATTTATCTTCGGAACCGCGGTAGCGACGGCGTTGAGCGCGGGCTTTGTTCCCGTGCGAAAGCCAGGCAAATTGCCCTACAAGACGAAGTCGATTGAGTACGCCCTTGAGTACGGCACAGACCAACTGCATATTCATGTTGATGCCGTGCGGCCCGGGATGCGCGTCCTCTTGGTTGATGATCTTCTTGCAACGGGCGGAACGCTTGCCGCGAGCACCACATTGATTGGTCCGGATGGACTGGGTGCCACGATCGTTGGTGCCAGCGTGCTGATCGAACTTGAGTTCTTGAAAGGTCGCAGAAATCTCGCCGGCCTGCGAATCGAGTCGCTGCTGCGCTATTGAGCGGGCGCGGGCGTGGCCGAGGATGGAGTTTCCGGCGTGGCTTCGGGCGCGACCACATCTTTTGCGGATGGAATCTTCTGTGCTGGCGGCGTTATGCCGGAACTGCCGCGCGTCAGCACAACCACGAGCGTTGCCATTCCACCAAGAATCAAGAGCGCGAAGACGGCGACCGCGATGAATTTCCCCGCGTTGGGCGAGCGATTCTCGGGCGCATAGTGAGGGCGGGACTGCGCTTCAGGCATCGCGGAAGAGTAGCAATTCAGGAAGAGACACGAAGGACGGTTGAGCACGATTGCACGACCTGAGTATGATCGGCGCCATGACCACGCTGAGTCCGTCTTCGTCTGTCTCCGCCGCCACCGATCCGCTGCAACTGATCGATGTCGACCATGTGCGATTCTTTGTCGGGAACGCGAAACAGTCTGCGTTCTTCTATGCAAGCGCGTTTGGTTTCCAAGTTGAGCAAATCGCAGACTTGACCACTGGTTCACGCGACCGCGCGATGTACCTGTTGACGCAGGGCAACATCCGCATCGTGCTGGAGAGTTCGCTTACGAAGGATGGCCAAGCGGCTCGCGAAGCCATGCAATACGGCGATGGTGTCAAGGACATTGCCTTGACAGTGTTCGACGCGGAGCAGGCTTGGAAACGAGCGATCAAGAACGGCGGCGAGAGCGCGTATGAACCGAAGACTTGGTCGGACGAACACGGGTCGGTGACTTTCGCAGGCATCAAGACCTACGGCCGCGCTGTGCACACCTTCGTCTCGCGCACTGGCGTGTACGGCCTCCCGAATGTGAAGAACGGCGGGACTTTTATGCCGGGCTTCCGCAAGGTTGAGCACTTCGCGCTGAATGCCTACAACAAGGCGAATCCCTGCGGCCTCAAGTATGTCGACCATGCGGTTGGCAATGTTGAGGAAGGCAAGATGAACCACTGGGTCTCGTGGTACGAGAATGTGCTTGGATTTTCGATGTTCAAGCACTTCGACGACAAGGACATTGGCACCGAGTACTCAGCGCTCATGTCGAAGGTCATGGCGAGCGGTAACCACCTCATCAAGATGCCGATCAACGAGCCCGCCGAAGGCAAGAAGAAGAGCCAGATTCAGGAATACCTCGACTGGCACGACAACACCCCGGGCGTGCAGCACCTTGCTCTGAGGACGGATGACGAACTGCATTCGATCACCGAACTTCGTCGCCGCGGCGTCGACTTCTTGTCGATTCCGGATGCGTACTACGAGACGGTCTGGAATCGCGTGAACAAGATGCTCACAGAGCACGGCCACCAAGTCGTCAAGGAAGATCACAAGGCCGTGAAGGACCTCGGCATTCTCGTCGATGCCGACGACGAGGGTTACCTCCTGCAACTCTTCACGAAGCC
>JASGCF010000036.1 GCA_030054275.1 Limnohabitans sp.
CTCCCGTCATGCTTCCCTCATGCTTCCCTCACGGGTCGCACGGACCACGATTGGAATCATGAGACTCGTGCTCCCGGCCCTTTCGCTGTTGGATCTTCTTCAACCCGAACCAGATCGCCACCGCGCGCGTGCGTAGGCTCTGTTACCCTCCCATCTCGAGCAGGGAATATCCAATATGTCGACCATCACCTCGACCACCTTCGACAGCCAAACCCGCACACCAGAGGACGCAGGCGGCGCTGAGCGCCTTGAGCGGCAACTCTTTGTCGCACTCTTCGGTGGCGTTTTGCTGCTGGCTGCGTGGATTGCTCGGTTCTTTGAGATTGAACCAACGGTGGCCAGCATTCCTGCGCTTCTTGGCGCACTGGTCGTAGCGATTCCACTGGCGAAGGGCGCGTTCGAAGAGTTGCGCGAAGGTCGCGCATCGAGCGATAGTTTGGCGAGTTTGGCAGTCTTCGCGGCGATTGCGAATGAGATGTACCTCGCCGCGGGCTTCCTTGCCTTCTTCCTTTGGTTTAGTGAACTTGTGCTTTCACGCACAGCATGGGGCGCACAACGCGCGATTCGAGAGCTCATCGAACTCACACCCGATATCGCCCGCGTGGTGGGTGACGATGGTTCGGAACGCGAAGTGTCTCTCTCGCAGTTACGCCACGGCGCCATCATTCGCGTGCGACCTGGTGAAAATCTCCCAGCCGACGGCAATGTGCGGGCAGGTACTTCAAGCATCAATCAGGCGTCATTGACTGGTGAAGCTGTGCCAATTGAGGTGCAGCCTGGGATGCCTGTGTACGCCGGCACGACGAACTTGACCGGCCAAATCGATATCGAAGTCACCGCCGTGAAAGGCGAAACCACGATCGGCAAGGTCGAGAAACTCATTCGCGAAGCCGAAAGCGCAAAGGGCCGCAAGCAGGAATTGATCGAGCGGATCTCAAGTTACTATGTGCCGGTGGTCATCATGGTGGCCGGCATCGTGTGGTTTTTCACAGCAAAATCGGGTGCGGAAGGCGCAAAGACTGTCGCAGCAGAACGCGCGATTACCGTGCTTGTCGTGACTTGTCCTGGCGCGCTCTTGATCGCCTATCCAACGGCCATGGTCGCCGCCTTTGCTGCCGCTGCGCGACTCGGCGTGATGATCAAGCAAACGCGCACGCTTGAGGCTGCAGCCGATATTGACACCGTTGTCATGGATAAGACGGGGACGCTCACGACCGGAAAGTTCGCCGTGAGCCGACTTGCTCCAGCGGACGGCGTGGATGCAGCTGCGCTTCTTCAAGCAGCCGCGGACGCAGAGCAGTCGTCGAACCACCCTCTCGCGAAATCCATTCTCGAAACCGCAGAGCGCGCTCGCATCGTGCCGCAACCACTCAGCGGCTATCGCGAAATCCACGGCCGCGGGGTTGCTGCGACAACGCCGAGCGGCGAGATTTTCGCGGGTCGTGGTGCATGGATCGTGGAGTTGCAGCCTGCACTCGCCGCGGAGGTGCGCGCAGTCGAGGCGAAAATCGAAGGCATGTCTGGCGTCCATGTGATGCAAGGCGGCCGCTATCTCGGCGCGGTTGGCCTCGAAGACAAACTGCGTCGCAATGCTGGCGAGGTCGTATCGAAGTTGCGCGATCTTGGTGTCCGCCGTGTGGCCATCTTCACAGGCGACCGGTTGGCTGTAGCCACACGCGTTGGCCAGTCCGTTGGTGTCGACTCCATTGAAGCGGAGTGCTTGCCCGAAGAGAAGCACGAGGAACTGAAGTACCTCATGCGCAAGGGCCACCGAACTTTGGTGGTTGGTGACGGCATCAACGACGGTCCCATTCTCGCGACCGCGGATGTCGGCGTCGCCATGGGACTTTCGGGCTCGGATATCGCGACGAACAGCGCGGGCGTTGCGCTGATGAACGACGACCTGCGCACGGTGCCGTTCCTCCTTGAGATCGCCCGCAAGACCAAGTCTGTCATCGCATTGAACATCTTGGTATCGGTGCTGTTGGCCATTGTTGGATTGGCGCTTGCCGCAACCGGAAGCCTTGACCTTTGGCTTGGTCCGTTCTACCAAGCTGCTGCCTATGTCTTCGTTATTGCGAACTCGCTGCGCCTTGTGCGATTTGGCGAGGAATTCGCCGCATCTGAAGAGATTCGACGCCAGCAAGAGCGCGACGCCCTTGCGAAACCAACGCGAAAGTTGGCGGCCGCCTGAGGCCGCAAGATCCGTCGAAAAATCGACCGTCGGCGACCAACAACCAAGGCTTGATGCAGTCCCCCTCCACCGCACGCCGAAATGCGTGCGGTGTTTGTTACATTCCCGCGCATGTCGCAACTTGCTTCAATCCAGTCGCTCCTCGGCGCAGACGCTGATTCACTTCTCAACCATCGCGCAAAGGTTTCGAAGGACATGATTCATGTCCCGACTCCCGCCTTCGTCGACACCGTGTTTGGGCCGACCGATCGCAGTCCGCAAGTGCTGCGAAGTTTGCAGGCGATGTACGGCCACGGGCGATTGGCCAACACGGGATACCTGTCGATCCTTCCGGTTGACCAAGGCATCGAGCACTCTGCTGGGGCGAGTTTTGCGAAGAATCCGATCTACTTCGATGGCGAGAACATTGTCAAACTTGCGATGGAAGGCGGCTGCAACGCTGTCGCGACGACCTTCGGCGTGCTCGCGAGCGTGTCACGGAAGTACGCGCACAAGATTCCGTTCCTCGTCAAGATCAACCACAACGAGTTGATGACCTATCCGAACAAGTTCGACCAGATCATGTTTGGCTCGGTGCGTGAAGCGTGGAATCTCGGCGCGGTCGCCGTCGGTGCCACGATTTACTTCGGAAGCGACAACTCGACGCGACAAATCGTTGAAGTCGCGCGCGCCTTCGAAGAAGCGCACTCGCTTGGTATGGCGACGGTGCTTTGGTGCTATCTCCGCAATAACTCGTTCAAGACCGGCGGCAAGGACTACCATGTCGCCGCCGATTTGACCGGCCAAGCGAATCACCTTGGCGTGACGATCAAAGCGGACATCATCAAGCAGAAACTTCCGGAACTGAACGGCGGCTTTACAGCGCTGAATACGGGAGATTCGAGTTACGGCAAGCTTGATAAGCGGATGTATTCCGATCTCGCGACCGATCACCCCATCGACCTCTGTCGGTACCAAGTGCTGAACTGCTACTGCGGCCGCGCGGGCTTGATCAACTCCGGCGGCGCGAGCGGCTCGAACGATCTTGCAGAAGCGGTGAAGACGGCTGTGATCAACAAGCGCGCTGGCGGCATGGGCCTGATTTCGGGCCGGAAAGCGTTCCAGAAGCCGATGGCGGAAGGCGTCCAACTTCTCAACGCGATTCAAGATGTGTACCTCTGTCGCGATGTGAGCATCGCCTAACCTCTCCGCGTGAAGGTTCTCCTTGCCATGTCAGGCGGCGTCGACAGTTCTGTCGCAGCCGCATTGCTTCAACAGACTGGCCATGAAGTGGTCGGTTGTTTCATGCGACTTGGGAGCCCCGGTGAAGAACTCGAAACCCCTCTCGCAGAAGAGCGTGCTTCGCAGTCGTGTCGCGTGGGCCACAACCCATCAGGTCAGGCGCGCATTGGTCATCAGGGTTGCTGCTCGATCAACGACGCGGCCGACGCGCGCTTGGTGGCTGCGAAACTTGAGATTCCCTTCTATGTCGTGAACTTTCGCAACGACTTCGGACGGATCATTTCGTATTTCGAAGAGGAGTACCACGCCGGACGCACACCGAATCCATGTGTGCGCTGCAACGACTGGCTGAAGTTCGGCAAGTTGCGGGTGTATGCGGAGCAACTTGGCTGTGACGCCGTCGCAACTGGCCACTATGCGCGCGTCGCGAGATCGTCGGAAGGTCCGCGCATCTGTCGCGGTCTCGATCGCGCGAAGGATCAGTCGTATGTGCTGTTCGGCATCGGCCCGCAGGCACTCTCGCGCATGCTGCTTCCAATCGGCGAGATGGAGAAGCCGGCCGTACGCGAACTCGCGCGCGCCTTTGGCTTACCTGTCTTCGACAAGCCCGATTCGCAAGAAATCTGCTTCGTACCCGACGATTACGCAGACTTTTTGGCGCGCCGCGCGCCTCAGCGTTTCACCGAAGGCGCGATCGTCGATGAGTCGGGACGCGAACTTGGTCGTCATGGTGGCCATCAACGCTTCACCATTGGGCAGCGCAAGGGCCTGCGTGTTCCGGCGTCGATTCCGCTGTATGTCTTGACGAAGAACCCCGCCACGAATGAAGTCGTTGTTGGTCCGCGCGAGTCGCTTGAGGTGACTGGTGTCGAGGCAACCGATGTCACTTGGTACGCGGATCCCGCTTTCGCAGGCGAAATCGCTTGTACAGCGCAGGTGCGCGCACATGGCCTCCCGATTCCATCGCGTGCGTCGTTTGTGGACGGTGTGCTGCGTGTTCGTTTCGATCGCGCGGAGTCTGGCGTTGCGCCCGGCCAAGCTGTGGTGTGCTACGACCACGATGAGCGCATTCTTGGTGGTGGATGGATCCGCACCACAGTGCGTTCGTCCATCGCGTGATTTTCATTATGCTCTGCGGCGTGATCTACGCAGGCATCGATGAAGCCGGATACGGCCCCCTGCTTGGCCCACTTTGTGTGGGTTCTGTCGCGTTTCGATTTGGGAGTACGGCTGACGCACCGAGCGTGCAATCATCGGACGCGCCTTCCCCGCCTGATCTTTGGTCGCTTCTCTCACGCGCTGTCTGTCGCGCCCCCAAAGACACACGACGACGCATCGCGATCGCAGATAGCAAGAAACTGAAGAGCGGTGGCAAGTTGCCGCTCATCCACCTCGAGCGAGGCGTCCTCTCCTTTCTCCCCGGTGAACTCCCCGAGAACGACGCGCAGTTTTTCAGCGCGGTTGGCATAGGTTCGACGCAGAGCGATGCCTCGCCATGGCATCGAAGCGCCCTGCCGCTACCCACGAGCCACACACGAGACGGGCTCTTGATTTCGCAGAATCTCGCACGCCTCGCCTGCGAGCGTGCGGAACTGGCCGTCGAGCGACTTGCCGTGAACGCACTCGACCCCGCAGCCTTCAACGCGCTGTATCGGTCGCTCGGAAACAAAGCGCATGTGAACATGTCGCTTGTGTTTCATGCGCTTCGCGCCATCGACGACCTCCGAGGCGACAGCCAAGCGCTGGTCGTGATCGACCGACAAGGCGGACGCGCGAGTTACACCGCGGAACTCGAAGCGCATGTGGCGCGTGGCGCTCAGGTACGGACCATCCGAGAGGACGGAGAAATCTCAACCTACGCCGTCGGTCGAGGGCTCTTTGTGAGTTTCGAGGTTGAAGCCGAGACGCGCCACCTACCGGTCGCGTTGGCGTCGATGGCGGCCAAGTACACACGCGAACTTTCGATGGCCCGCCTCAACGCTTATTTCTCGGCATTCCTACCGGACCTCGCGCCCACGGCTGGGTATGTGGAGGATGGCCGCCGCTATCTCGCCGAGGTGAAGCCGATCTTGGCGCAGGAGCGCATCCCACACGACGCATTTGTGAGAGCTGTGTAAACCGGTTGGACCGAGCGCCGCCACAGAAAGACTTGGCCGGAAGAGTGTTGCAACCCTTGGGGGGCTTCCCTACACTGCCCGACTCGGCCGAATTCCGGCCGTTTTGGAATTGCCCCGCGTGCCGATCGCTTTCGATCCAACCTCCGCCGTCGTCAACCCGACTCTGCAAGCGGCTACGGAACCGTGCGCCTGCTTGCGCGTTGGTTCGTCGCCGCGCGACTGGTTGAGGTAGACCGCGATTCCGGCCGCCTTTGCCGCGCGCTCTTCGTCTTCTCTCTCCAACCCGACATCAAACGACGACATCAACCGACGCCGTCGCCGCAACCACGGCGCCCAGTCATTCACCCATCGCCGCGCCTGTTGGCTCGGCACTTCTTCAGGAAATCGTCATGGCAACTGATCTCACCAAGGTCCGCAACATCGGTATCTGCGCTCACATCGACGCAGGTAAGACCACCGTCTCTGAGCGCATCCTCTTCTACACCGGCCGCAACTACAAGATCGGCGAAGTGCACGAAGGTATGGCCACGATGGACTTCCTCCAGGAAGAACAAGAGCGCGGCATCACCATCCAGTCGGCCGCGACGACTTGCCCGTGGGAGAAGGACGATGTCAAGTACAAGATCAACCTGATCGATACCCCGGGCCACGTCGACTTCACCATCGAAGTCGAGCGCTCGCTGCGCGTTCTCGACGGCGCCTGCGCCGTGTTTGACGGCAAGGAAGGCGTTGAGGCACAGTCCGAAACCGTGTGGCGTCAGGCCGACCGCTACGGCGTTCCTCGTCTCTGCTTCATCAACAAGATGGACAAGATGGGCGCCGACTGGGATTACTCGTTCGCGTCGATCCGCTCGCGCCTCGGCGCCAACGGCATCGCAATCCAGCTCCCGATCGGCAAGGGCAACGATTTCGCGGGCGTCATCGACCTCGTCGAAATGAAGGCTGTCCGCTTCTCGACCGAAGACCAAGGTGGCACGATCACCTATGAAGAGATCCCAGAAGATCTCAAGGAAAAGGCCGAGTACTACCGCGCCGAACTCATCGAGAAGGTTTCTGAAGTCGACGACGACCTGATGGAGATGTACCTCACCGACGCTTCGAAGATCACGAACGAGCAGATCAAGGCCGGTCTCCGCAAGGGCACGATCGCGATCAAGTGCTTCCCAGTGCTTTGCGGCGCAGCGCTCAAGAACATCGGCGTTCAGAAGATCCTCGACGCCGCGATCGACTACTTGCCGAATCCGACCGAGCGTCCTGACACGAAGGGCGTCAACCCAGACGATGTCAACCAAGCGATGACTCGTCCGCACGACCCGAGTGCTCCATTCTCCGCGCTCGTGTTCAAGGTCGTTTCGGATACCCACGGCGACCTCACCTACATCCGCGTCTACTCGGGCAAGCTCGACAAGGGCACGCGCGTGTTGAACCCGGGCAACGGCAAGCGCGAGAATGTCAGCCGCATCTTCGAAATGCACGCGAACAACCGCAACGCACTCGAAGAAGTGGACGCAGGCAACATCGTCGCTGTCGTCGGTCTCAAGAACTCGTACACCGGTGACACGATCTGCGATCCAGATCACCCGATCATCCTCGAGCGTATGACCTTCCCTGAGCCGGTCATCTCGATGGCGATCGAACCGATCACCGCAGACGACAAGAAGAAACTCGGCGACGCGCTTACCACGATCCGTCGTGAAGACCCGTCGTTCCGTTCGAACTACAACGAAGAAACCGGCGAAACGATCATCGCAGGCATGGGTGAGCTTCACCTTGAAATCATCAAGAACAAGCTCACGCGCGACATGAAGATCGGCGTCAATGTCGGCAAGCCACGCGTTTCGTACCGCGAAACGATCACGGGCCAAGCCAACGAAGTCCGCGGTCTCTTCAAGAAGCAGTCCGGTGGTCGTGGTCAGTTCGGTGACGCTGTCGTCACCGTCATGCCGATCACGCCGGAAGAGGCGGAGGCAGAAGAGTTGAAGATGAAGGACGGCGTTGTGTTCGAAGACAAGATTTCGGGCGGCGTTGTTCCGCGCGAATTCATCCCGTCGATCGAATACGGCGTGCGTCAGGCTGCGGCGTCGGGCGTTCTTGGCGGCTACCCCGTCATCAATGTGCGCGTGCAACTCGTCTTCGGTTCGTACCACGATGTCGACTCGAGCCAGGTCGCATTCGAACAGGCAGGCATGCTTGCCTTCCGTGAAGCGGTCATGAAGGCGAAGCCAGCGCTCCTCGAGCCGATCATGAAGCTCGTGGTCACCACGCCGGACGAGTTCTTCGGCAACGTGTCGGGCGACATCGCATCCCGTCGTGGTCAGATCACCGACCAGGAAATGCGCGGCAACGCGCGTCTTCTCACCTGCGAAGTGCCGCTCTCCGAACTCTTCGGTTACACGACGGCCCTCCGCTCGATGACCCAAGGTCGCGCGACCAGCTCGATGGAGCCGCTCACCTACCGCGTCATGCCAGAGAAGCTCAAGGAAGCCGTTCTCAAGAAGTGAGTTGACATCGGGATCGGTGCACAACCACATGTTGCGCACCGTGGGTCTTCACTTGAAGACCATGCAACCAATCCACGCGGCCGTCTCGAAAGGGACGGTCGCGTTTTTCTAGCACTTTGGGGTTCATCCCCGCTGTCCTCTGCCCCGTATGATGGCCGCCTATGTCAGAGCGTTCGGAGGATCGGATCGATGTGCCACTTGAGAGCGGCGCGCTTCGTGCAGAGTACGAACGCGAGCTCGGGGTGTGGCTGCGTCGGCGCCTCGGATATCTGTGCATCGCATACGCGATCTTTCAGATCTTGAGCGTGACAGCGCTGCTTCTCGTGTCGTCTGGGGTTCTCGGTCGAGAAACTCCCGAAGAGCGTCCGCCGACTCCGATCGAGCGTCGCGCAGAACGCGCCGAACGACGCGCAGATGCAGGGCTCGCTCCCCTTCCGGGGGATCAGCGCGCGCTTGCGATCGCGGATGAACTGCGTGAACGCGACGAGCGCCGCCGCCAGCGCGAACAGGGCGCGAAAGCCGTGGTGTCGACGCTCGATGCGTTCAGTGCCATCGCGCGCGAATTCGCAAGCGACTTTGCGAAGGATCCGCCGCGGAAGGTGGCACAAGCACCGCGCATGGTGCCGATGGATCGTTGGTACCTCGATGAGGCGCAAAGCAGTGCTGTGGCAACGCCTGCAGACGCGCCGATCGTCTCAGACGCAAGCGATGCGACGATCGACCCAGAGGAGCGCGCGAACCCATCCGATCTCGCGCGCGACACACAAGCGCCCGCGAGCATCACGCGAGAGTCAACGCTTCTGCAGCCAACTTCAACGCAAGACTCAACGCAAGTTTCGGAGCCGCCCGCTGCAGCGCCAACGACTGCCATCGCAACGGTTGCCGAAGAGATGCCGCGGTGGATACTTCTTGCGCTCAGCGCGCCGAGCCTGTTGGTGTTGGCTTGGTTTGGCCTCGTGGTTCGTCGGAAACTCGTCACACGCGCAGAACTCGTAGGCGCTGCGACCAGGATGATTCTCATCCTTGGCTTCATGAATTTCATCTTCGAGACTGCGCTGTTACTCACCGTCGAGGGCGCACCCGCAACGCCACTTCTCTCGATCTTCTTCTGGCATTTCACAGCCTCGCTGTTCCTGCCGTGGTCTTGGCGTGAGTCGCTGAAACCAATCGCTCCACTGCTCGCCTGCTGGCTTCTGCTTTCGCTCGGCATGGCCGTCAAGACCAACGAATGGCTTTGGCTTGGCGCGCGCCTTCTCGCGATCCCTGCGATTTTCGCACCAGCTTTGCTTCTCTGCTTTTTCCGCTTGCAGTGGCATCAGAATCGGTTCAAGACAGGCTTTGTTGGGCGTCGGTTCCTCGAAATGAAGCGCGATGTGCAACAAGCGCGCGCTGTGCACGAATCACTGTTTCCAAAGCCATTTTCGGATGAGTTCTTACGGTTTGACTTCGGATACCGCCCGGCAACCGAGATCGGCGGCGACTTCATCCATGCGTGGACTGGATCGGACGGGAAATTCCACCTTGCGCTCATCGATGTCACCGGCCACGGCCTCGCAAGCGCGATGAGCGTTGCGCGCATTCACGGCGAAATCGAACGGTTGCGCGATGAACACCCAGACGATGGCCCCGCGAAACTGCTCGCGCGACTCAACCGCTATTTCCACCGTCTTTTGGCAAAGCATCGGTTGTACGCCACGGGCATTCTGCTGACGGTTGATCCACGCACTGGAGAGTTGCGGTATTCCAACGCCGGCCATCCGCCGATGTTTCTGCGCTCCAAGGGCGAACTTACAGAGTTACCGTCAACCACTTTCTTGCTTGGCGCAGTCGACGATGCTGCCTTCGGCGAAGACGAAATCGTGTTGCAACTTGAAGAGCGTGACACGCTCATTCTCTTTACCGATGGCGCCTACGACGCGAAGAGTCCACGCGGCGAGCGCTTCGGGCTTGAACGCCTTCGCGACACCATCGGGCGACCTGTGGCGCCACCCAAGTGGACAGCCTTCCTCATGCGACTTGTCGAAACATTCGAAGCTGGCCTTGCGGAAGATGACCTTCTGATTGCGGAAGTCACGCTCCTGAAGCGAGTTTCTGTGGCGAGTGTGACCGGTGATGGCGAACCGATGTCGCTTGTCGGGGCTGGACGCTGATGTCAACGCCTCACTCGATAGCGACAGAGGGAACGCCACTTCATCCGAATCTCATTCGTGCCGCGCTTGATCGTGCCGTCCGCATTGCTCTCCGCGGTCACGGCGGCGCAGAGCCGAACCCGATGGTTGGCTGCGTTCTCCTCGACCCACACGGAGAGCAGATTTCCGAGGGGTTTCATCGCCAATGCGGTGGGCCCCACGCAGAAGTGGAAGCGCTGCGCGCGGCTGGCGATCGTGCCCGCGGGGCAACCGCGGTGGTGACGCTTGAGCCTTGCAATCACCGCGGTCGTACCGGCCCCTGCTCGGAAGCGCTGCTTGCGAGCGGCATCGCATGTGTGATCTACGCGGTCGCCGATCCAAATCCGCTTGCACAAGGAGGCGCGGCGAGGCTGCGTGACGCTGGGGTACGCGTGCTCCATGTTCCACATGCGGGAGCTGCAGAACTGGCACTTCCATTTCTCACGCGCATGCGGTGTGCACGACCGTGGATCACTGCGAAGTGGGCGCAGTCGATTGATGGCGCTGTGGCCCTCGCCAATGGCGAGAGTCAATGGCTCAGTGGTACTCGCTCACGGAAGATGGTGCATCGCGAACGCGGTCGGGTTGACGCGATTTTGACGGGTATCGGCACCGTCCTTGAAGATGACCCACAGTTGACAGCGCGTGGCGTCTCACGCGCGCGCATCGCGCAAAGGATCGTGTACGACCCAGACGCGCGAACGCCGCTTGATGCGAAGGTCATGACCAAAGACCGCGAGCACGACGACCGTCCGACAACCATCCTCGTGCACGCCGCAAACGAACGCGACAGCGCAACAGACGCGCGCTGTACGGCGCTCGCTGCGCGCGGAGCGCGATTGGTTGAGTTGGGACAGCGCGGCCTGATCGCGCCAGCCATGCAGTTTCTTGCGAAAGACGGAGTTGCGACGGTGCTCGTCGAAGGAGGCGGCGGGCTTCTCGGTCGATTGCTTCAAGAGCATCTGCTTGACGAAGCATGGGTCTTTGTAGCGCCCCTTCTTGTTGCAGATGATGTTGCACGACGCGCTGCGCGCGGCCACGCGCCGGAAGCACTTGCAGCCATCCCACGCGCACGGCTCCTTGCAGTGCGTCAGCGCGGGAGCGACGCACTGCTTCATTATCGTTGGACGCCGCTTGACCGAAAGCCAAGCGATGCTGGGTCCACTGGAAGATCGATGTCTCCACGAGAATCGCCCTGAAGGCGTAAGACCCCGTCGCCGTTCTCAAGAATCGTGCGACCATCTGACGCACGCCGCGCCAGCCGAACGGTATCAAGCACTTCCTGCCCGAATCCTCGCAGCGTGATCAAGGCCACGCCATCCTGTGATGGGTACGGCGCGATCTCGATGGCAACCGCACGAGTTTCACACAATCCAGCGAGTAATCGATCCACCGCACTCGAGTCAACCGTCCCAGTCTGCTGCTGCGATGTCTCTGCGTGGCTCGGATCACTCGGCGCAATGATCGGCTCAACCCGCGCACTCCAACCGGAAACTTCGCGCCGCAGAGCGAGTCGTGTGTCGCGAAGTGTGATGTCGATCGCCCCGACATCGCGCGGACGCACACCCGCTGCAACGGCATCGACCAAGCGATCAATGCGAGGCACGATCGCAGCAAGCGTCTCGGCCGGAAGTCGCACGACCGCTGTCGACCAACCGAGCGCACCGAATCGGTCCTGCGCTCCAAGTGACACAACTTCGCCAATACGCAGCGACTGTGTTGTGCCATCTTCTCGTGTGACTTCGATGGTCGCAGTCGCAGGCGACAGCCCATAAAGCGTTGCATCCGTCGGACGATCCATGATGAAGCCACCCGACTTTGCTCGACGCACCACATCAAAGAACTCTTCACAACGGGCGCGATCTGCGCGCGCGCGAATGGGCGATTCGATCTTGTATGTATTGCCGGTCCGTGCGATTGCTGTTTCTCCACCACCAGAGAGAAGTCGCACTGCCATGATGTTGTCGACCCCCGGAAAAAGGTCGCGCCGACGAAACTCGCGGAGATCTCGATCGAGCGCGAATTCATGCAAGGTCGCATCAATCACATGAAAGTTCTGCGCTTCGTTCACATCCGAGAGAGATGCGATGCGCGCGAAGGCGCGGCCAGCGAGGCTCCGTCGCCCAAGACTGATGGTGAGCACGCGATCGCCCTGTGATGTGCTGTGTTCCGCCGCTGTGTCAGCGTCGGATATTGGATCGACTCGCTCTTTCAACGAAAGCGTGGCCGCCGGCGGCAAAAGTCCGGCGCGCTTGAGGGCCTCTTCGCGTTCGCGTGCATCCTCAGGAAGCATTTCTCGACGAACGCTCTCGACCTTCAGCGCTCGAACCAAGAACTGCTGCACAGCCCAACCATCTGCCGGAAATTCAAGGGGTTCAACTTGCCACCAGCCATCCGTACGCTTCACAAAACGATGCACAACACCATCGCGTTCCAGCGTGATTTCAGAGACCCGTTCTGGATCGATCAGATCGGCTGCAACAAGTGGTGAGGGCCCTCGCGCAGTCACAGTGGCATCGCGGCGCGACAGTTGCTGCAGCATCACCAATGCGATGATCGCGGTCGAAAGCGCGAGAATACTGCGCATCCAACGCATGTGTTGAAACACGCTCATGAGCGCCTTCCTCTTCGAGCCATGATCACGCCGCCCATCGCCAATGGGCCAACAGCAAGCATGCTGCCAAACACGATCATCCACGCCGTGCGCGCCCCTTCGGTGAGCGAGGCTAGACGCGGCACTTCGCGTCCGCTGATCCCTTCCTCGAAGAGATCAGGGCGATCGGCGAGCCATGCCACCAACGCAAGCAACAGCTCACGATTTCCTGGGTTTACAAGCGCCGTACGGCCGCCACCAAGACTGTCGGAAAGATCAGAGACACTTGTGAGCAACCAACCTCCGCTTGCAACAAGCGCCACGCGCTGCGCGCGCCCTTCGTGTCGACGCTCTGCAACAACAACGACCGGCAGCGATCCACTCCAGCGCTTCGAAGATGGAACTTCCCGAATGCCATCGCCATCGCCGCGCCAATCGTCCGCAAGCCAACGCGTGTCGTCGGACTCAATGTCCACGATCGTCGTACGCGTCACATCGGCTGGTGCACTGTCGTCCGTCGAGATTCGCATCGGCTGATTGAACAGAATGGGTCTTCCGCGCAAGCGAGTCGCAAGCGGAGACTCTGGAACGCGCTCAATCAACTGCCATGGCCGCGCAGTCGGCGCACCATCTGCTCCGGCGAACAGTTCGAGTACCACCTTGCCCGCATCCGCCCGTAAACCAAAGGGTGCGAGGATCTCTTCCCACGGATCAGGTTGCCCGAGCAACTGCAGCAGACTCCGCCCCGCAGTGAGCAGTACCGGTGCACCCTCGGCAAGAAGTTCTTCAGTCGCATCGACGACCAATTTTTCTTCGCGTGACAAATCAAGTTGTGCGCGCCGCAGTGCCGGAAGCACGACAAAAATTTGCGGAATGCCACGCGTAGCCGTCGGTCGATCGCCGCGGCCTGGCGTCCACTCACGCACTCCGAATCCTGCGCTGCGCAAGGTGTCGGCAACAGCAACCACATCGCTGTGATCTTGCGCGGGCTTCAACAGTGCATCACGCTCGCTATGGACGAAAACCACTTCCGGCATCGAGCCAGATGAAATCGATCGAATCGCCCCTGACAGCACTTCTTCGCCGCGGACTCCCCAACTGTAACTCACAAGTTCTGTGCCTCGCGACGCTGTGGTTGTGGGAAAGAGCCTCCATGCAGGAATCACGGCGATGCGTCCACCGCCTACAACCACTGCAGCCTCGCCACCAAGGAGTTCGCGTCCGAGTGCATCAAATTCAAGCGCAGGCAGCGCTTCAAGTTCTTGCCGCGACGCTTGCATGCGCGATGCCATCTCTTCGAATGGAGTGATGCGAGATGCAAGTACAGCTTTCACCGACTGCGGCAAACTCGGCTGAGCTCGCCACGACGCGAAGAGCGTGGCAGCTGCTGCGAGTTGGTCACCCCAGGTACGAAAGCCCCGCGCAAGCGCGCTTCGCGCACCCTCGATATCTGGAAGCGGACGCGTGGCGCTGGTCTTGGTGAATTCCGTGACCTTCGACCGAAACGCATCGCCATCGGTAGAAACTTGCGCGAAGAACCCAGCAAGTTGCTCCACCGTGCGACGCATCGATGCGTTTGCAGGCGCGTCGCCAAGTTGCTGTGCAGCGGCCCGCAATCCAGCAGGTTGTGAACCAGCATCCGCGCGGAATGCATCGAAGGTCGACAGTGCTCGGGCGATCGCCTCTTCAGATCGCGCCACATCGGAAGCACGCGACGCGACGATCTCAGCAAGTTCTTTCTCAAATTGTCCAGCGAACGCAGGGTTCGTGGGATCGATTCTGCGCGCATCAACAGCCGGATTTGCGTCTTGGAATCGTTCAAGCACTTCGTCGATTTGACGCAGCACAGCGAGGTCTGCGCGCGCCTCGTCGACAAAAAGCAGCACTTTCCACGGTCCCTCGAGACCCTCGATCAACGAGCGTGTCGACGGGGCCAAGCTGTATGCGCGCGTTTTGGTTGCGTCGAATTCGCTTCGCAGCGGTGCTTGCGAAAAGAGCAGAACAAGCAACACACTCGCGAGAGTGGAACTCGCAAGAAACACCATACCTTCGCATCGCGCAAGCAATCGCCCCACCCGATCGGCGCTTGTGTGATCGCGGATACGCTCAAGAAGCACGGTTGCAGTGAGGCACGCACAGACAACAATCGCAAGAAAATACGCTACGCCGGCCGTATCAAAGAGCCCGAGCGCAAATCCCTCGAGTCTGCGCAGCGGATCGCACGCCGCGGCGTACGGAGCGAGCGCAACGGGCAGCGCCCCAACCAACAAGCGTGATCCAGCAACCAATCCGAGCCATGCGAAGAAGCCTCCAAGGAAGGCCACTGTCTGACTAGCCGTCGCAGCGCTTACGGCAAGCGTCATTGCACTTGCGGCCCAACCTGCGAGGAAGAGACCTACAAGTCCGCACAAGACCTCTCCGTAATCGGGCGAGGCGTACCACTCCAGCGGAATCGTGAGAAGCGCGACCGGAATCAAACTCGCAGCCACAAGGAGCGCGCAGCCGAGGGCCTTACCGGCAACCATCTCCAAAGGGCCGAGCGGACTCGCAAAGAGTGTCTCCCAACTCTTCAATCGAAACTCTTCGGCGAAGGATCGCATGGCAATCGCTGGCGCAGTGACAAGCAAAGCCCAGCCAGCTGCGAGAATCGCGGAGCGCAGCGTCGCGGGGCGCGCATCCTCGAAGGTGCTTGCGAAAAACACGACCGCCGCCACAAGTCCTGCGAGCGACAACACAATCCAACCGATGGGCGACACAAACGCACTGCGTACTTCACGCGATGCGACAGCAGAAACACGCCGCAACGACGCCCTGACCCCGCGAACAAGTACGAAATTCTGCGACAGAGTCATGCGCAACCTCCATGACCTGCCTGTGCGATCA
>JASGCF010000325.1 GCA_030054275.1 Limnohabitans sp.
CACAGAGACACAAAGACACAGAGACACAGAGACACAGAGGCACAGAGGCACAGAGGCACAGAGCATCCAATGAAACTTTAGGACCAAACGCGAGCGCCGATTTGCATTCGGCACACGAAGTTGATGCCGCACGCGCCGATCATTGCGATGAGTTCTGAGCATCGGTTTCAAGTTGCAACTCGCGTGCGGGCGCCTCCTTCAGCGCCTTCCACAACAACTCAACGACTCCCATGCGCGGTGCTTCACGCGCAAGATCGAACACCACACTCACCTCAAGCGACATCGCTTTCAAGAGTGCTTCGACTTGCGACGATGAGCGACCAAACACACGCACTTCGCCACCTTCGCTGCGTGCGATATACGCAGGCAGCACGATGACTCGCGCATCCTCTTCCACTTCGTCGCTCGTACCGAGTATCGCCACACGCGACGCAGTCGCTGCCAATTCCGGCAGCGCAGTGATCGCTTGCTCTACGAACTCTGCGGCACTGGTTGTCACGAAATGAACTTCCGGCGAAGCCTCCAGCGCAAGTCCGCGATCGACGATCGACTCCGCGAGTGCTCGCACCGCAAAGCCATCTGGCAAACGCGTCGAAAGCCGCACGAACACTCGACCATCGCGCGCGCCAAGCACTTCGTCGTGCTCGATGACGGGCAACGCTGCGCGAATCTTGCGCAACGATTCTTCCTGAGATCGCTCGTCCATGGCGACGAGCACATCGCGTCCATCGAATGCAAATGTCGATGCATCAATGGTTCGCACAGGCGAAGAGAATGCAACCATCGTGTCAAGTGCGCCGCTGGTGAGTTGCTCAACCGTTTCAACAGAAACTTCTGCAAGCCACCACATGCGACCATCCGTATCGTCGCCCCACGGCGCAACCGAGTGGAATCGCTCGGTATCCGCAAGCAACGCTGCGTCAAGACCAGGCAACGCTTCAATCGCGACGAGCATCCACGGTGATGCCGGATCGGATGATTCGTCTGAAGCCTCAAGCGATGCATCGCCACCAGCATCGGCAGCTGCAACGCCACCTTCCGTCGGACGCGATGTTGTCGAGAGAATGTCGCCGTTCGTCGCGCCTTGCGCCGTGCCGGCTTCACTTGACACAACCACACCATTTTGTGCTGGCTCCGGCGGACATGGCGCTGCGATAAAGCGTGCATCCTTCCCGCGCTCTGCGAGCACGATTTGCAGATCTGCTGCATCAACATCGCCGTCGCGGTCGATGTCGCTGCGCGTATGGAGTGCGTTCCGAACATCAATCGGATCGGTTCCCAAGAGCGACGCAACGCCACCGACATCGGTGTTGTTCACGCGGCGATCACCTGTTGCATCACCTGGCAACATCACCAGCGTGCGACGACGCTGCGTGATGGGTCGCAGATTTCCAGCGCAATCGATCGCGCCCGAGAGCGTGAGGCAGTAAACACCTGGCGTCGCGATCGGAGTCGTACAACGCGCCAACCAACCCGTGGCTGTTGGTTCAACCAACACAGCAGGTGGATTCGCGATCGCGTTGCCATCAAGCGCTGTGCCATCGATGCGAAGCGTTGGCGCCGAAACAGCGCATGGCGACTTCCCGATCGTCTCAATCACAATTTCGGTGATGCCTCCAAGCCGCGATTCGACAAACGGCGCACCTTCTGGCAGCACCGCAATCGACGGGCCAACATCGCCGTGCACCGTAGCGATGCGCCATGCAAGTTCACCCGTGACCACAGTGTCAACCACAACCGCGGTCGACACAGACACACCATTCGATGTTGCAACAACGGTGTATGTGCCGTCATTGAGGCCTGAGCCACCAACCGTTGCCGTCGCGCGACCGAGGTCATCGGTCGTCACTTCGACAGGCGTGCCACGACCAACCACCGACACCGCAACGCTCGAAAGCGGCGCAGAAACGATCAACATCGTTGGAGTTGCATCGTTCGTGACGCCATCACCAACAACGCCTGTGTCGCTTGCAGCTGCGAGCGTGATACTTGGCACAGCAACGATGGTGTCTGGCTCGGATGGCAGCGGCTCAACACCACCAGCGCGATCGACGGCCTGACTTGCGAATCCATACACATGGCCCGCAGCCAACACTGGCGAAACAAACTCACCACTCACAGACGCACCGATCGCTTGGAACGGCCCGCCGTCGGTCGACATGAACAACCGGAATTCTTCAAGGCCCGAACCGCCACCAGTGTCGCTTCCGACCACGCTGACAAGCAGTGTGGTGTCGGTCGTAACCGAAGGTAGCGGCAACACAGAACTCGAAGGCAGCGCGCGATCGAGCGTGTTCGAAACCATGTTGGTGAGAATCGGCGCGTTCGCATCGAACACGATTTCCGCCTCGTTCTCGATCACAGCACCGTCTGTCGTTGCGCTCTTTGGACGCACCGTGAAGGTGACGAATCCTTGACCGCGACCCGAGCCATCTTCCGGCGGCAAGAAGCCGAGGAATGGATCAAGCGGCGCTTCACCTGTTGCTGGGTCGATCGATTGGAAGATCCAGAAAACACGCGCTGGAACCACCGTCGTATCAACGCCAGCCGTCACTTCCACGATGACGCCACGCTCTGCGATCAGATCGACTTCTGTTTGGAACGAGATCGCGTTGTCTGGAACATCAACCGTCGTACCCGACAACACCATGTCGCCGAGTCGCACAGAAAGTGCGTTGAGTCGCGGATCGAGTTCATCGGTCACGACCACGCGACCCGCAGGAGCGGAGGCGTCCGCGAGGTTCTCGAAGTCGATGCGATACGGAAGCGGCGACACAGCGCTCGTCCAATTCTCTGGGCCGAAACCTTGTGGACCAGTCTTCAAATTCGGATCGAAACTTGCGACCACATCCACGACGGTTTCTTCACCGCCGCACTCCTTGCCACCGTCGTTGCTGCCATTTTCACTGCATTGGCCAGCGAGACCGTTGGGGCCGCACACTTCGGCACACTCACTACCAGGTGGTTGAGTTCTGCAAGACTGAGTGCATGACGTTGGAATCTTGAATGTAAATGCCCGATTGGGACGGTTCAGCGTAAGGTCGATCCCGATATCGAACGCGAATCCTGCGGCTTCGAGTCGACAGAGTGGACGGGTTGCAAGATCTGTCTCGACTCCATCCCCGAGATTCCCCGGGCAGAAATCGATGGTGTCGATGATGCGCCATGTAATGTCTTCAAGGCTTGCCTCAATACGAACTGTGCTTCCACAGTCATCGACGACACGCATGAGCACCATGTTCGCAGAGATCAACCGCTGATCGGGTGGACATTGGATATTGATGCTGTACGGACCGCGTCCGCCGCCGCCAAGCAGAAGTTTGGAGGCACTACAAATTCGCCCGATCACACTTTGCTCAGCACCTGCAAAGTCGACATTCGGGTCGAGTTCGCATTCACTCAAGTACGCGCTGATTGGGAATGAAACACGCTGGTTTGCTGGCAACGCAGACTCGCAGCCACTTTGCTCGAGACATTTCGTGAGCCGTTTTTCAACCGTGTTCGCAACATCTTCTTCAGCCCATGTGAGTTCGATGCTCTCCTCAAGGTCCGCGCGAAGCTGATCCGTGTCGGTCTCTTGGATCATCTTGCGACCTTGTTGCTGTCGATTTTTCATGAAGTCGAGGTACGCCGAT
>JASGCF010000326.1 GCA_030054275.1 Limnohabitans sp.
TGCACTCGGTTCTGATGCCGGTGCTGAGCGTTGTCTATGCGGCGCTGCTCGTCGGCCTCGGCTGGTCGACGCTTTGGTGGTTCGATAAGGAGGGCGATCCAAACGCGGATTGGGGAACCTTCGGCGTTGGCGGTGCACTGGGCTGGCAACTTGCGGTCACCTTTGGTTCCGCGCTTCTTTCGTTCATCTTCTCGCGCTTCCTCGCGGGAATGGCTGTGCAAGGCGCATGGGCGAATCTGCGCGGTGGCGCGGGCGTCATGGTGGGTAATGCCCTGGTGTCGCTTGCGGTCGGTATCGGCACAGTGTTCGAGATGCTGAAGGAGGAAGGGAAGTCGGACGCAGTGATGCGCGGTATCGCGCAGGCGATCGCGATTTTCATGTTCGTGGTTGCAGCCGAGACGCTGCTGAACTTCCTGCTCAATCTCTACCGACCGCGTCGCGCTGGTGAGACTCCGCGTCCGGCATTCGATTCGCGCGTGTTGAGTTTGTTGGCGGCACCGGATTCGATCGTTCGCTCGATCAACGAGGCTGTGAATTACCAGTTCGGCTTCGACATCACGAGTTCGTGGGGATATCAGTTGCTCCTTCGCAACTTCATCCGCCTCATCGTGGTGGGCGTTGTCGTCATTCTTGGACTGACGACGCTTGTCGTGGTGCAGCCACAACAGCAAGGCATTCGGATGCGGTTTGGCGCGCTTGTCGGCGGCGTCTACGAGGGTGGGCCGATGTTCAAACTGCCTTGGCCGATCGACACGGCCGAGGTGCGCGATGTGAATCGCGTGCGTGATCTTCCGCTTGGGATCATTGAGCCCTACCAAAAGGGCGCCTTGATTTCGTGGGGCGATGAGACACTCGAAGTCACGAATCAAACCAACATTTACCTCGTGGGATTGGGTGCGAATCCACTGGGTGGTTCGGGGAAGCCATCACCAAACGCGTCTGCGCTTGGAACGACCGGTATCGCGCCAGGCGTTGGTGCAGGGCTTGCGCTTCCGTCTGCTGCGCCAACACCAACAACCGTCCCGAGCGGCGCGCTTGTCGGTGGTGCGACTGGCAGCGATGCTGGCGGTGCGGCCGAGCAGTTCGCAGCCGTCGAAGCAGACATTGTGTTGCAGTACAGAGTGCGCAACGGCGAACTCAAGCGCTTTCTCGAATTCTCAAACGACACCAAGTCTCGTCGCACGACCTTCGACATGCGTGAACGCGCGCTCAAGTCGATCGCCATGCGTGAGGTGACGCGCGCTCTGAGTTCGCGCACGCTCGAAGAAGTGCTCTCGCCGCCGCCCGAGCGTCCTTTGGTCGACGCGCTCGCACAGGACATCCAAAGCGCATTCGATCGCGCGGAATGCGGTGTGGAGGTCGTAGGCCTTTCGATTCCGCGGCTTCGTCCGCCTGGGAAGGAAGGCGGTAAGTTCGAGGAACTTTCGATCGCGCGTCAAAATGGTCGACGCCAAGTTGAAGATGCGCAGAGCACCGTGAACACCACCATGAGTTTGCTTGTTGGCGATGTGGCGCGCGCTGAAGAAGTGGTGCGTGGCATTGACGAACTGCGCCGTCTTGAATCGGAAGCAGCAGCAGGGAAGGGCGATTCGAGTTCGGATGCGCGCGCCAAGGCAGACGCACTTCGCGCGCGTTTGGAGCAGATTGTGCTCGACTCTCGTGCCCAAGCGGCAAGCGTGATTTCGAACGCGCGCGCCCTGCGTTGGAACGCCTTGATGGATGCGCAGACGATTGCCGCAGAAGTCACGGGGCAAGTGCCAGCGTGGACCGCAAATCCCGAGCTCTATCGCACTCGACGCACCATGGAAGCGCTTGCAGACGCGCTCTCTCAAGTTCGCGTGAAGTACATGTTGATGCCAGACCCGAATCGCGTGCGACTTGATGTCGATCTCCAAGAAACGACATCTGGCCTCAATCTTGGCGACTACCTCGAGAAGAAACCAGACGGCGGAAACGAGTGAGGCGCGCGTCGTCGTGACCACGCGCGACTGCCGCAGCGATACCAAAGTTGAACAGCAATTCTTGACTGACAGGAAAGACGGATCCCAGATATGAACAAGCGTTCATCAGCCATTGCTCTCGGAATCGCGATCGTCGCGGTGCTTGTGCTCTACAGCACCACCTACACGGTGAACTTCCATGAGATTGCTATTCGCACACGCTTCGGCGTTCCAGCAGGTGTCGAGCGAGATCCTGGCTTGCACTTCAAGTTTCCGTTCTTCGTCGACAATGTGACGAAGATTGATCGACGCAAGCAGTTGGTCGAGAGTCCGCTTGTGCAAACTTCGACGCGCGATGGCTTGCAAGTCGTGGTGCAGGCCTACTTGTTCTGGCAAGTGACCGATGGCGACGATGGCGCACAGAAGTTCTTCCAGAGTTACGGAGGATCGCTCGAAGATGCGTCGAAGGATCTTGAGCAGGCCCTCGCTGGCGCGGTGAAGGCAGTCGCGGGCTTCAACTTCGACGAACTCGTCGGTCCGAAGGCGCGCCTCGCTGACGCAGAGACCGCGATTCTTTCGGGTGTCAACAACGCGGCGAAGACGGGCATCGCGCCTGTTTCGGTTGGACTTGCACAAGTCGTTCTTCCGCAGAAAACGACGGTGAGTGTGTTGTCGCGCATGGCGGAGGTGCAGAACACGCTTGCGCGATTGGAGACGGCGAAGGCATCGTCACAGGCCGAAGCACTGAAGAGTCAAGCGAACAGCCAGGCCGACACGATCCGCGCCTTTGCTGCGCAATGGGCTGCGCGCATCGAGGCGAAAGGCAACGAAGAAGCGGCCGTCTATTACGAGCGCATGACGAAGCACGCGGATCTTGCGACCTTCCTCGCATGGATTGATGCGTTGCGCGCCGGACTTCGGGGTTCAACCACCTTCGTGGGTGACACAACGACCGCGCCGTTCCACCTCTTGGATCTCTCGACGCCCGTGGATTCGAAAGGCGTTCCGCGTCCAAGCGAAACGCAATCTTCCGCGGACGAGCATGGCTCGAAAGGTGAGGATCGACGATGACAACCGAGCCAAACGGCCCCAGTGGACCGCAGGGCGAGGAAGTGGACGATGTGCTCGACGCGCCGCGTCGTGCAGCGAGTGCTCGCTTCGAGATCGCTCAGCGTGAAGACGCTGGCATGCGCGAAGCACTCGATCCTGCGACGCAATCGCTCGGCGAAGCGCTCAAACTTTCGTACCGCATTCTGCAAGTCGGCATTCTTGCGCTTGTTGTGATGTTCCTCTTCTCGGGCTTTCAATCTGTGAACGAGGGCTTCACGGGTGTGAAGACGCTCTTCGGCGCGATCGCTGGCAAGGAAGGCGAGGAGCAGTTGCAGCCTGGTTTACAGCCGTTTTGGCCGTATCCGGTTGGCGATTTGGTGGTGTTCGAGCAGAAGCGCATCGTTCGATTGGATGACGAGTTCTGGCCAGCAAAGCGGAATCAAGGTGACCTCACGCAGAAGACGCTCGATCAACAGATCGAAACGGCAGAGGCATCTGCAGGCTTGCGGCCGGGAAGCGATGGTTTGCTGCTGACGCGAGATGGCGACATCGTGCACGCTCGGTTCGAAGCGGATTATGTCGTCGCAGACGCTGTGAAGTTCTTGGAGGCGACAAGCCCACAAGCTGCGGATCGCATGGTCCG
>JASGCF010000327.1 GCA_030054275.1 Limnohabitans sp.
TACAAGCCGAATGAGATTCCCAGTACAGCAGCGCGCATGGCACTTTGGCTGCGCGCTGCGCGCGAGATGTCACACGCTGCTGCAACGCGCGCACTTGATGACGCACACAGCGTTGGCATAACACCATCCGACATCACACATGTCGTCACTGCTTCGTGCACGGGATTCGCAGCGCCAAGTATTGATACCTTTTTGATGGATCAACTTCGACTCGCGCGCACCGTCGCACGGCTTCATGTTGGATTTATGGGTTGCCATGCAGCGGTCAATGCGCTTGCTGCTGCGCGCGCAGCCGTACTCGCAGATCCGCACGCCGTTGTGCTGGTGACGATGGCTGAAGTATCGTCAGCTCATTTTCATCACAGCACTCGACTCGATCAACTCATTGCGAACTCGCTCTTCGCAGATGGATGCGCTGCAATGATCGTGGTCGGCGACGAACGCATCAAGACCATCGATCCGCAACGCGCGCAATCGCTCACGACGATCGCAGGCACGCATGCGATACTCATTCCAGAGACAACTGCCGAAATGGCGTGGTCGATTGGGAATCATGGATTTGAAATGAGTTTGGGCGCGCGCGTTCCGACCATTCTTCAACACGAGATTCGAGTTTGGGTTGAGCGTGTGCTTGCAACCCACGGACTCACGCGCGCCGATGTCCACGGTTGGGCCATCCACCCTGGTGGACCGCGTGTGATTGACGCGGTCGCGAGCGCGCTGCAATTGTCAGAAACGACCGTCGCGCACAGTCGCGCGATCTTGCGCCATTACGGCAACATGTCGAGCGCAACGCTTCCGTTCATACTCGAGCGTCTTGCGCATGAAGGCGTCGCGAAACCGTGGGTTGGGCTTGCGTTTGGTCCTGGACTTGCGGGCGAGATGATTGTGTGCGGCACGCGCGATATTGTGGCGTAAGCGATGCGCAACTCAGTCGGCAGGTAAGCGCGGCCACGCGGAAAGATCGCGTGCGATTCCGTCGAGATCGATATGGGGAATCGCGCTTCCACACTCGACAAATGCGACGATTTTGGTTCCTGTTGGTTCGTGCATCAGCATCCACGCGTACGAACCGAGCGTGACGCCGGTGTGCCCAATCCATGGACCGAACTTGGCTACATCCAGTCCGTAGAGTTCGTACTCGTCATCATCGATTGGTTGCAAATCAAACTGCGCTGCGTACGAAGCACGGGACAGCAACGAGCCTTCCAGCAGCGCGTCAAGCCACAACGAGAGATCTGAAAGCGTCGACTATCCACAACCTGCAGTTCCCGAGTAGGCCGGATGCAAGTTCGAAAGATCCCACCACGGGCCAAGCCCAAGTTTCGGCGGTGCTTCAAGGTAATACCAACCTGCAACTGCATTCGCCGGGAGACCAGCGGATTGCGGTAGCAGCGTGTGCGTGAGTCCAGTTGGCTTGAGTACATTCGCCGTGATCCACTCTTGCCACGGCTCGCCCGTTGCCTCTTCAATGATCGGCCCCAGCAAGTAGTAGCCTGAATTGTTGTAGACACGCTCTGTGCCCGGCGCCGTCACCGGCTCGAGTGCGCAGATCAATTCGACCATTTCACTCTCAACGAAACCATCTGGCTCAAGTAACGCGGTCACCACGAAGTCGGGACGACTTGAGAAATCGCCGAGTCCCGAGGTCATTCCGAGAAGATCGCGCACTGTGATATCCGCGCCGTTCGGGCACGCAGGCACATACTTCACCACTGGATCGTCAAGACCAACGAGCCCAGCGTCGACGAGTTTGAGCACCGAAACGGCCGCGATCGTCTTCGTCACACTTGCGATGCGATAGATGTTGTCGGTTTCGATCTCTTTGACGCCGAATGGATCTGCGGACCCTTCCGCATACGAGAAGTTACCGACGCCGGGCATCTCGACACGAAGGGCAAATCCGCGCGTCTCTCGAAAGAGCTCGGCGGTGTGTGCCACGCGCTTGATCAGTCGATTTCGTAAGCGCTCTGGCAGAGCGTCTTGTGTTGCTGTCGCAACCGCGGACCATGCGAGGCTGAGCGCGAGTGCGACGGCCGTCGGCGCGACAAACGATGCGCGCGCGGTCCGACGGTCGATGCGACCATTCAAAGCTGCAAAGATGCATGGACTCAACCGTTGCACGAAAAATCCTCACGCGTTGGGTTCGCTCCGAGCATGGCGACCAATTCGCTTGCGCGGACAAAACATGCCCAGACACGCGGGTTGGTCAAGTTCGATGCAAGATTCTGACTCGTCGGACAGTCGCAAATTTGAGAACCAAGCACCACAGGCGGATATCGGGCGTGCAGTGCGGCGTTGACGGCCTGATGTCTTCCAACCACCCACGACGAAATCTGATCGATTGTTAGAAATATCGGGCGGTTTTTCGGCTTGCCGCGCGTCTTATGTTCTATTTCCACTGCGTCGCGACCTCGACAGGGGTCGCCGAGCGACGGACCGAAGGCACGCCCCACTTTGGGAACGCGTGCATGAGGACCGTGCTGAGAGGAATAGGCGAGTAAAGGGACTGGCGCGCTTGGAAACCGCGCCCACACACAACCTGCGAGATGAAGACGCGCGTGACCTGTTGATCTGGTGACGCTGTCGACGGTGTGCGGCTTGCTTCGATGGCGCGCACACCCGCTGACGCCTTGGGACGCATGTCCCGTGTGCGATCACGACAGCGGACGAATTCGATTCGGTCACTGCGAAGGAAGAGCGCCTGCGCTCGGGCCGAGAGTTCTTCTCGGCACCGAGTCCAAGCGATGTTCTGTTCGCCGCGTCGTCCACTGCGGGTTGGGTTGAGAGAGGGAACAACCATGCATCCGACAACCATGCATCCGACAACCATGCATCAGATCGCTACGCAGACGCTCGCTACGCATCGACCAATCGTGCTGTGCTTCGTCGACTACTACCTGCCCGGCTTTCGCGCTGGCGGGCCGACCCGCACCATCGCGAACTTCGTAGATATGCTCGGCGACGAACTTGATATCCGCATCGTGACGCGTGATCGCGACTACGGCGACAAAGAGCCGTACGCAGGCATGAAGATCGACGGGTGGAATCAGGTCGGAAAGGCGAAGGTGTTCTACGCGAGCGCTGCAACCCTCTCCATGAAGGGGCTGCGCAAAGTCATCAACGAAACCGAACACGACACGGTCTACCTCAACAGTTTCCTCAGCCCGCGCATGACCGGACTTCCGCTGTTGCTGCGCCGCCTGAAGCAAGTTCCGAAGAAGCCGTGGATTCTCGCTCCCCGCGGAGAATTCGCGCCCGCAGCGTTGTCTGCGAAGTCCTTCAAGAAGCGCGTGTACATGGCCCTCGCGAAGACAACAGGACTCTACGACAACCTCATCTGGCAAGCGTCTGCGGCGCATGAAACCAACGACATTCGCGCAGCCATGGGCGCGCGCGCAACGGCGATGAGTGTGGTTCCAAATCTTCCGCGCGCTCCGATGCCAGTTGATGCAGATCGACTTCCGATCGTGTCACGACGCGAGCCTCGCCCGCTGCGCATTGTCTTCTTGTCACGGCTCGCACCCGTCAAGAACCTCGACTTCGTGCTTGATGTTCTAGCCAAGGTGCGCCGTGAAGTGGAATTCACGATTCACGGCTTGCAAGAAAGCGC
>JASGCF010000037.1 GCA_030054275.1 Limnohabitans sp.
CTGAACGCCAACTGCTGACGCACACAAGAACCGCCCAGCAAGCGAAACACCCGACAAATACGCATCTTCGATGCGCGTTCCACGCATCCAATCACCAGCGATGCCGAGGCCATTCGCACCTTCGTACGCGCTTCCGAGACCGCTTTCACCGGACGCAAGAGCGAATCGCCAACGATGTGCTTGCATATGAGTCGGCGTCGGCAGCGATACCCCTGATGCAGCGCACAACTGCGTCAATGCGCCAGCGAGATCCGGTGCGACTTCTTCGGGGGTGCGCTCAAGTCGTTCTTCAGACCACTCTGGACGCGCGAGCAAAACCCAGCGATCGAATCCATCGTTGGTTCGCCCTGGCTTCGACGAAACACGAGAAATCCACGCAAGCGTCGCACCAACTGTTGGCGCACCGGCAAGTACTTCCGCATGATCGAGCGGAAGTTCCACGCGACGATCACTTGCCCACATCAAAGACCATGTCGCACGCATCGCGCAGCGGGTCGCGATGTGCGCGAGCGCTGGTGCGTGAGGACCAAGGAGCTGTGCGGTCTGAGGTGCAGGTGCTGTCGTCAAAACCGCATCAAATGGTCCATGCGTCTGTCGAGTCCCATCGCGTCCGTCACAAGAAAGAAACCAACCTTCCGGTGATCTCACGAGCGCCGCAACTCGCAATTCCACGCGCAGCGGAATCTCGCGCGCGAGGTGCGCACACAGCGCGCTCATCGATGGAGTTGCGACAAAGCGGGTCGGCGGCTCGATCAATCGCACACCTGTTGCTCCGCACTCTGCAAATCGTGCGTGCCACGGCGCAACCACTCCCGTCTCAACCCAGTATTCCACGCGCGCCATGAAGCGCGAGTCGCGCGCTGTGAAATACTGCGCACCGTGGTCAAACGCGCCGTGCTCGCCACGACGCGTACTCATGCGTCCGCCCGCGCCGCGTGACTTCTCGAAGATCGTGACATCGACGCCATGATCGGCAAGTACGCGCGCACAGGCCGCACCCGAAATTCCGGCGCCAATCACGGCGACACGATGCGGTCGCGTGCGTCGATGCACGATGCTCGCAAATCGCTCAAGATCAAGTCGCGATGCATGTTCCGCTGTAGAGCGCGGCCTCACCGTGCCAAAGACAGGAATTTCCGGTGAGAACGCGCGATCGAACAAGCCCAAGCACCAAAGAAGCCCGCCGTAACTCGCTGGATCCGCGCCATCAAGCGCGAATCGATTGTTCAAATCGATCAAGGTCGACAGCGCATGCTCCGGCGATCGCGTCCAGCCGATGAGCGCCTTTCCCCAGGTCATGCGCACATTGTTGTGTAACTCGCCATGCGCGACGAGTGAGTGCTGCGCCAAGTCCCACAACCGATCACCAGTCTCACCAAACATGAGACGCTCGCGCGGCATCACCGTGCGCGCGTCCGACGCATGGGCACGCAGCGTACGCCGCGCCCAACTTGGCAAGGCATCAATCGATGCGTGATCGGGAACATGGCGACACCACTGATACGCCAATTCGCGCCAAACAAGCAGTTCCTCGAGGTATTTCGACGCTCCATCGGCATGAGCCTCGCGTGCCACGCGGAAGGGCGACACCATGCCGTAATGGAGATACGCCGACATACGCGATGTGGCTGGCAGCGCAGCATCGTTGCGATCGCGCTCGTAGTTTGCGAGGCGCGTGGCGCGAAACTCACTCCACCGCGCAAGCCCCGCGCGCGAACCACCCCGCGTATCGGCAACGGGACCAATCGAGTGATCGATGTCGAGCGACGCGATGACCGATGGAATATCGAGCGATTCCCAGTGAATCTCTGGCAAGCCGTGCTCAACCATTCCCAAGCGGTGACGCGACCAATCGCGTCGCGGCCATGACTGCGGAACACGCTGCTCCCGCTCGCGTTCTGTGGCGTCACGGAATGCAAACGCGCGATCAAACACGCCATCGACGCGGTTCATGGGTACGACACACGCAGTGTCCACGGCCACCAAAGGTCGCGAGAATCGACGTGCAATCGAGGCCATCCATGACGGAAATGGTGCGGCTGGAAAGTCCTCCGTCACAATCACGGACGCGCGTGCCGCGATGTGATCGAGCGACTCATCTGGCCGAACCGAGGCATCAAGCGACGCCGCAAATGGCACTCCGATAGCGGCAAGCTCGAAGGCAAAGTCGCGCATGCCCTCGAGCACAAACGCGGCGTGGCGATCCGAGAGGTACGGGTGACTTCCTGCCAACGTGCTCAGCACGAGCAGGGGAAGATGCAACCGCTCCGCGAGCTCCGCGGCCAACTCAAGCGCAGGATTTTCTTCAACTCGAAGTGCGTGATGTGCCCAATACAAGACACACGAAGCTCCCCGCGCCGGCTCACCCCCGCCGACGAGCGATGCACGCTCGACGAGGTGGCGCGACAACGAAGCCAATAAACGACCGATCGGCGGACCGCCGATCTCGCTCCAATCGTCCGAGGAATGACTTTCGCGAGGGAACACGTGGCGCAGGCTTCGCCACCGAAATTTCCGAGATTCGACCCGCGAAAAAACACCTGAACTTCCCGCGTCGCTTTATCCTCGCGCTTGTTGCTCCGCTGCTGTTCGCTGGCAATCTGTCTGTGACGCTCGCGCGCTCGTCGGATCCATGCACAAGTTCTCCGACCAACTGCTTGGCAAGGCCGCCATCCTGCTTCTCGCAGCGTGGACGCTCTTTTGCTGCTGCGAAAAGCGGCAGATGGCCAGTTGGGTGCTCCCGCAGCTTGCGGTTGGGACAGCCGACGCGCAGTCATCCTCGCCCCACAGGGTAGACCTTCCGGCGTGCTGCCGGAGTTGCGATGGAGTTGTGCGAGATACCGCCACCAATTCGTGCCCGACGAACCCGCTCGTCAGCGACGAAGCCCCTTGCCAATCCCCGCAGCCCGACGATGACTCTGATCATCCGCGAGGCTGCTGTGCGGCGTGCTGTATCAAGCATCTCAAGGCCGCGACGGCACTCAAACTAGCCGTTGACACGGTTGGAAACGAGTTACCGCTCGCACTCTGCGAAGCACCGCTGCAGCGCTCGAGAAGCCGTGTGGAGCAGTGCGTCGTGCCTCAACTTGGACAACCTCCTCCGTCTCGACCCTCGACGTTGGTTGTCTCCGCGCGATGGCGCGTGTGAAGTCGCCAGAGGTGCTTTGGACGTATCCCAAACACCTCGACGACTGGTCATCACACGCTCCTCTCACGCGAGAGATCACATGCAGCCAATCGCTCTCTACACACAATTCATACGCTCGCAACCAGCCTTCGCAATCGCCTGCGTGCTGATCGCTGGTGGAACTTCTTGTACGTCGAGGCAGACAACGTCCTCTACTCCTACGCCGCTCGCCGAGATATCCCTTCCCGGGCCACTTCCAGAGCTACCTACCGAGCCACACGCCGAACCAAGTGCCGAACCAAGTGCTGAACCACGTGCCGCTTTTCAACCGACTTCCATCGATGAGATCACAGCACGTGCGCTTCGACGATCACTTCGTGTTCAAGAACGCAAGGCCTTGCTCGATGCGATCCGAAGTGATGTCGACGCACTTTGTTTGCCGCCTGATCCTTCACTTGCGCTGTCGCTCGGACTTCCAGTGGATGGCGTTGACGGAGATGCGTTCAGCATTTCATTGATGTCCGGAATCGGCTGGCTCCTCCAGCGCGATGCACTACGCGCCGAAGCCGACGCGCTCTTGTCCGCACGCGCGCAAGATCTGCTGGCGACCTCGATCGAAACTGCAGCAGACGCGCGACATCTCACGCGTGTGGTCATTGCAACTTCCGAGGCCGCCCTTGCCGCGGAACGTCGAAAAGTGGCTGAAGCGGCGTCGCTGCATGCTCTCGAAGTCGCTGCCGCGGTCGGCGAAGCACGATCCGAAATGGTCGCAGCCGCGAAATCGTCGTATCTCGGAGCGGCTCGCGAACATCGGCGGCGCGAAGAAGCGCACATGCGAGCGCGGGCGCAACTTGCGTCCCTCTTGCAGATTTCGGAGCCATTGCTTGATCTCACCAAGATCTCGCGTCAATCGCTCGAAGCCATGCGAGACCTCCACGACTCGCCGTACCGCGACAGTCCGGCTGTATTCGCGGCGCGCGCGCGGTGGACCGAAGCGCAACGCGAACTACAAGCAACGCAAAGCATCTTCTCTCTTGACGAGGGCGTCGGCGCAGGCTTCTCACGCGACCTAGAGGGCCGCAAGTCGATCAATGCCATGTTGACGATTCAGCTTCCGTTGTTCCGGCAGACATACGAAATCGCGGCGCAACAGGCGCGCGTTCAAGCGGCGGAGTTTGCGGTCCGTGAAGCGCAACGCATGCGCACACTTGAACGAACAGAGCTGTTGCTGCAACGCGATAGCGCGGTGGCACAGTACGGCTATGCACAGGAAGCGCTCGCGTACTCGCGTGCCACGCTTCAAGCAATGGAAGCGGCTGTTGATGCGGGCGAATTGGCGCCGCAGGAACTTCGATCCGCGCAATCGAAGTTTGCCATGCAGCAATACGAGGCACTCGATGCCGCGATCGCTGCATCCGCCGCGCATGCAGCGTATGAACGGCTCTTCTCGGCAGAAATCGCGTCTCTGCAGGTGTCACGAATCGATTCGAAAAATACCCACCCGTCATGGAGTGACGACACGATTGGAGTGACGCCATGAGGTACTCATCCTCAGGATTCACAGTTTCTCGCGCAACGTTGGTTCGTGTCGTGGCACGAACAGTGGTTCCACTCGGCATCGTGGGCGGCGCCCTCGTACTCCTGATGTATACGAGTCGTGATGCACTGCGCACTGCCCCGAAGATCCGTGTCACACCAGTGGTTCTCGTGGCGACAATGGCTCGCGTGCAGGACACTACGGCGAGTGGAATTCTGGCTGCTGGCTGGATCGAGCCCGCTCCGTTCGCCACCGAGATTCCCGCACTCCGCTCCGGTGTCGTGACAGCCATTCACGCACTCGAAGGTGACTCGGTACACGCTGGAGATCTACTTTGCTCACTCTCAAGTGAGCACGAGCAACTCGTACTTCGCGAGCGCGAAGCACTGCTACAGGCTGCAGAAGCTGAACTCGCCGTCGCGACCGCGCAACGCGAGAGCGCTCAACTTGCGCTTGATCGTGGAATCGAGTTGAAACAAATCCGTGCCGAACGCGAAGCGCAACTGGCGGAAGCAGAAGCCGCGGTACGTCTTCTTCCGGATGAGATTGCAGAGACCACAGCACTGCGCAACGCTGCAGACGACGAGCGCACTCGGAAGGAGAAACTCGTTGAAACTGGCGGCGCCTCGCTTGGCGAAGTGACTCGACTCGCGCTGCGTGTCGCAGCACTCGATGCGAAGCTTCACGCACTGAACACCGAAGCACCGGCGCGCGCAGCCACGCTGCGGACCGCACAAGAACTCCTCGCACTTGCAACGGCAGACGAAGCTCTACGTCCGGCGGCGAGGATCACGCTTGCCGAGCGCGAAGAGCAACTACGCGCACGAGTCCACGCTCGCGATGCTGCACGAGCCCTTCGTGATATGGCTTCCCTCGCCGTCGAACGCAGCGAAATTCGCGCCGCGAAAGACGCAGTCGTACTTGCGAGACGAGTCAACATTGGTTCGACAGTCGGGCCCAATGGCGAAGCGCCGTTTGTCTTGTATGAGCCAACGCGATTGCAAGTTCGGTGTGACGTACCACTCAAGGATGCCGCGCGACTTGCGGTTGGGCAAGCCGCCGAGATTCGGATCGAGAGCACGCGAGACGAGATGTACCGTGGAACTGTGGCACGGATCGATCCGGTCGCGGACATCCAGAAGAACACGGTGCGGTGCAAAATCGTCATCGAACAAACCGCTGCGAATGCACAGGCCCAGCCTCTCTTGAGACCGGAAATGTTGGTGCGCGTTCGTATCGAGCCTCGCTCCGCCGACGCGACCAGTGCGACGCGTGAAGGGGTCGCGATCCCAACCCGCGCGATCATCGATCGCAATGGGTCGCGCGCATCCGTCTGGACGACGCAACCCGATGGAGCGGTATCGCGACTCGTGCCGCGCGAGGTGGAGTTAGGGGCGGAACGCGCGCCAGGTTGGATCGAGGTTTTGTCTGGCCTCGCAGCCGGCGATCGGGTTGTGCTTGATACGGGCGAGAGAGCGTTGCTCGTCGAAGGATCTCGCGTTCAGCCCGAAGAGGTTCTTGAGCCAAATTCTGTGGAGCCGAGCCAGTTGGAGCCAGACGCATGACCGCGAATGCACGAACATCATCAGAGCTCGGCGATCGTGCATGGATTCGCGCGCGCGCGCTTCGCAAGGTGTATCACCGTGGCTCCAACGAAATCGTTCCGCTTGCTCGTCTCGATCTCGACATTGCACGCGGGGACTTCGTATCGCTCATGGGGCCATCTGGATCTGGAAAGACGACGTTGTTGAATCTACTTGCAGGGATCGACAACGCGACATCCGGAGATCTCTGGATTGGCGGCAACAATCTTGCAGAAATGCGCAGGGACGCGCTTGCTGCGTGGCGTGCCCGTGAAGTCGGCATCATCTTCCAGTCGTACAACTTGATCCCTGTGCTCACCGCGTTCGAGAATGTCGAGTTGCCTCTGCTGCTCTCACCGCTCGGTCGACGCGAGCGTGCCAAGCGAACCATGGAAGCTCTCGTCACTGTTGGACTTGGCGATCGCGCCGAGCACTTCCCTTCGCAACTTTCCGGTGGGCAAGAGCAACGTGTCGCAATTGCGCGCGCCATTGTGGCGCAGCCACCACTGCTGCTTGCAGATGAACCCACAGGCGACCTCGACCGCGAGAGTGCAGAGTTGGTGCTTGAGCTGTTGTGCCGCCTCAACACGCAGCACGCAATGACCATTGTCATGGTGACACACGACCCGCGTGCCGCGGCGCGAGCCCACACACGGCTCTTTCTTGAGAAAGGCGAACTCGTTCGCAGAGAAGAGGTTGCCTTGTGAGCGTGACAACTTCCATGACCCGACCGATGGTGCTGGCATGCAAGATGCTCGCGCGACATCGAATTCGGCTTATTCTCACGGTACTCGGAATCGCGATCGCGAGTTTTCTGTTCGCTGCGGAACAAGCCGTCCGCGATGGCGTTCACGAAGCGACGGCCGCGCATGCTGCGGAAACGCGACTCATCGTGTATCGCGCAAATCGGTTCTGCCCATTCACAAGCCGCGTGCCCGAGTCGTACACCGATGACATCGCACGCATCGATGGGGTGGCCAGTGTTGCGCCAATGCAGATTGCCGTATCCAACTGTCGCGCGAGTCTCGATGTGGTGGTCTTCCGCGGGGTACGCGCGGTCGACGCCGAGCGAATTCTCGCCAAGCGTCTTCACTTTGTCGAAGGATCGCTTGCACAGTTTCTTGCACGCGGCGACGGCGCACTTGTTGGCCGCGCGCTCGCATCTCGACGGGGATTTCGCGTTGGCGACCGCTTCAGCTCTGCAGGCATCACCGTGACCGTTGCGGGAATTGTTGATGCGAACGGACCACAAGACCGCAACGCGTGTTATGTCCAACTCCCCTTCCTTCAATCGGCGCTTGGAGGACAGATTGGCGGCGAGGTCACGCAGTTTGAAGTGGAGGTCCAAGATCCTGCACAACTCGAACGTGTTGCCACGGCGATTGACGCACGATTCGCCACCGATCGCGCGCCCACATCAACGCGCAGTGAACGCGCGTTTGCCGCGCGAGCCGCTGAAGACATCGTTGCAATTTCACGATTTGCTGGGCTCCTCGCATTTGGCGCGCTTGCCGCCATTTTCGCGCTCGTAGCCAATGCAATTGTGCTGTCCCTCGAGGGCCGAAATCGTGAATTCGCCATTCTTCAATCGATCGGCTTTCGCACCCATTCGATCTTCTGCATGATTCTCGCGGAAGCCGCGTGTATGGCGGTTGTTGGCGCACTCATTGGCGCAGGCCTCGCTCAAATTGTGTTGTCACTTGGGAACTTCGGAATTGGCGCGGAAGGCGTGCTTCTTGAATTCCGGCCATCATTTGTCGGACTTTCCACAAGTTTGCTCGCATCGCTTGTCGTGGGCATCGCAGCCGGCTTCCTTCCAGCACTCGCAGCATCGCGACGCGGAATTGCAGAGCAAACGAGGCTTGCATGAAGCTGCTTCCATTCGATCATGCGATTCGGAATCTTGCGCGCTCACCGCGACGCCTCATACTGCTTGTCGGAGGAAGCGCGCTCGTGTCATTTTTAGTGCTCGGCGCCGTTTCCTTTTCACGCGGGCTGACGGCTGCTCTTGGAGCAAGCGGGCTTCCAACGAATGCCCTCCTTCTCGGCGCGGGAAGCGAGGAAAGCGTTGAACGCAGCGAAATCTCGCCCGTCGCCAGTGAAGCACTGCTTGCGAGTGTCGACGGGGTTGCGTCGCACGGAGGTCAGCCTGCGATTGCTGCGGAGATCCATGTGGCACTTCCTGCGCAGAGCGACAACCTGTCTGAGCCCACACCGATTCTCGTTCGCGGCTACGAGTCAGGCTCATTTCTCGTGCACCCTCAAGTTCGTCTTCGGACAGGACGTTGGCCGCATCGCGGCGCACCTGAGGTGGCTGCGGGACCAGAGGCACTCACGCGACTCGGCAACGTGGAATTCGGCTCGACAATCGCCCTCGCGGGCGAGAAGTTCACGGTGGTGGGCGTACTCGATGCAACTGGAACAACAATGCACGGCGAGATCTGGATGCCCGTCGAACTGCTCGCGCTTGTCACACAGCGAACGACACGCTCGTGCGTTGTTGCGTCCTTGAACGCCGACACTGCTTCGGATTCCATCTTGGCAACACAAGATGCCTTTGATGAAGTCGAGGCCTTTGCAGCGACACGTCTTGATCTCGAAATCGCAGCGATGCGCGAGAGTGACTACTACGCGAAACTCGCTGAGTTTCTCGCGCCAATCCGTCTACTTGTGATTGCCACCTCCGTACTGATTGCGCTTGGTGGTGCACTCGGCGGGATCAATGCGATGTACGCAGCATTTTCGTCTCGCGTCCGTGAAGTTGGCACACTGCAAGCCCTTGGATTTTCACGCGCTGCTATCGCAATCTCTCTGCTTCTCGAATCGCTGGTGGCATGCACAACCGGAGCACTGATTGCGTGCGCCGTTGGTCGATGGCTTCTGCACGAATTGGCGGTGCGATTCTCGATGGGTACGTTCGCGCTCGCCGTCGACTCAACTGCTATCTCTGCCGGACTTTTCGCTGGAATCCTTCTTGGAATTCTTGGGTCTTTCGCCCCGATCACACGATGTCTTTCACTGCCCATTCCAACCGCACTGCGTACTTGAAGGATCCTCCATGCACTTTGTGACGACCATCCTGAGCCTCGCCTTCGTCCTCTGCAATCCGCAAGCGACCGTTCCTCCAGCAAGTTCACCGAAGATTCCAGACAACGTATTCGTCGACGAGGCTCCAGCGAATGCGAAGTGTGTCGCTGAAGTGAAGAAGTCTGCGAAGAAGGGTGACACCGTTGTCATTCAGGCGAAGATTGGCGGCCGAAGCGAACCCTTCGTCAAGAATCGTGCAGTGGTTGTCATCGCAGATCGGTGCATGAAAAGTTGCGACCAGATTCCTGGCGATACATGCGCAAAGCCTTGGGATTACTGCTGTGAACCCCCAGAGTCACTCAAAGCCAACACGATGACGATGCAGTTTGTGGATGACGCGGGAAAGGTCCTTAAAACCGGCGCACAAGGCGTCCACGATCTTGAGCCTCTCGCACTGATCGTTGTCGAGGGAACGATTGTGGAGAAAGACGACAAAGGCACGTGTGTGGTGCGCGTCAAGCGCGTCTTTGTCGAGAAACCAAAGGCAGCCGAAGGTTCTGACGAACCTGCGAAACAACCCGAGAGCGCCACAACACCACCGAAATCCACTGCCACCGGAAGCGTCGCCACCACACCGGCGCTGTCGATTGCGCGGGTACAGTGCGATCATGCGTGAACAGGCACTCTTTCTTGGCATTGATGTTGGTACGAGTGGCACCAAAGCAATCGTCATCGATTCTGCGGGCAACATCGTTGGGGATGCGACAGCTGAGCATCCGGTCTCGTACCCAAAGCCAGGTTGGGCAGAACAGCATCCAGAGGATTGGTGGAAATCGACCGTAGCAGCAGTTGCAGCTGCAACACGTCATGACGCGGCGCTCCGCACTCGTATCGAGGCAATCGGACTTTCAGGACAGATGCACGGGCTTGTCGCGCTTGATGCATCGGGCGATGTCGTGCGTCCAGCGATTCTGTGGAATGACTCACGCAGTGCCGCGATTTGTGCGGCGCTCCACGAGCGCGAGCCTGGACTTGATCGCGTTCTCGCGATGACTGGGAATCGCATCTTTCCAGGGTTCCAAGCGCCAAAGCTCCTTTGGATGCGCGAGCATGAACCCGCCGCGTACGCGCGCACGGCGAAGGCCCTGCTTCCGAAAGACTGGCTTCGCTATCGGCTTTCTGGCGCAATGATGGCTGAACCAAGCGACGCATCGGGCACTGCGGTCTTCGATTGTGCAAAGCGCACGTGGTCCAACAGCATGTTGGAAGCAGTTGGACTTTCTCGGGCGCTCTTTCCAGATATCGCGGAAAGTCCTGTGCACTCCACGTGTCTTTCGATCGATGCTGCTCGCACACTTGGGTTGCGCGCCGGTATCGGCATCGCTGGTGGTGCTGGCGACCAAGCTGCAGCTGCCATCGGGAGTGGCATCGTTGCTGAGGGCACGGTGTCATGCACGATCGGTACTTCAGGAGTGGTCTTTGCTGCGAGCAACGCATGGCGTGCAACGCCGCACGGCGAGCTCCACGCGTTCTGCCATGCAGTTCCGAATCGCTGGCACTTGATGGGCGTCATGCTGTCTGCAGGCGGGAGTTTGCGTTGGTTCCGCGACACACTTGCAGCTGATGCCATTGCGGAGGCCGCTGCACGCGGCATTGATGCCTACGACGTGCTTGCAGAGCGTGCAGCGCGAGCGCCGCTGGGCGCGGATGGACTCGTCTTCCTTCCCTACCTCACCGGAGAGCGCTGCCCCATTCCCGACCCGCTGCTTCGCGGCGGATTCGCTGGGCTCGATGTCGCGCACGGGCGCGATCACCTCGCACGAGCTACCTTTGAGGGAATCACCGCTGGGCTGGCCGGCAACGTGGATCTGTTGCGCAAACTCGGCATTGATGTGCGCGAAGTTCGACTTTCCGGCGGCGGCGCGCGCAGTGCGTTCTGGAGAACGATGTGTGCAGAGATGTTCAACGCGCGTGTCTCGTTGCTCGCAAGCGACGCCAGTGGCGCGCTAGGCGTCGCGCTTCTTGCAGCCGTCGGTGCAGGCATCTATGAGTCGGTCGACGATGCGTGTGCGGCAGTGGTTCGGACACGCGATCTACTTGAGCCCGACCAAACCCACGTGGCTCGATATGCGCAGGTCAAGGCGCGGACCGCATTGGCTGCGCGTAGCGCGCTTCGAATCGGCTAGCCTCTCCCGCGGAACCAACGGCGAACGATGCGTTCGCTTGAAAAGTTCGCTCGCGATCTTCGTCGATTGTCTCGCAATCCCGTACCGTTCTCCGGTCACGTCGGGTTGTACGAGGGTGGCTCCAACACTCTCTTCATCACTCTGTTCATCACTGTCTTCATCACTGTCTTCATCACCGTCTTCATTCGGGTCTTCGACAGCGCCGCGGGGAACTTTGTTTCGTAGAATCTCCCGCAGACGTCCTTTTGCAGCACAAGCGTTCAGACTTCATGGAATTGCTCGGCACCATTCTTCGCTACGTCTTCGCTATCGCCGGAATGGCCGCAGTGGCGTACATCGCATGGAAGATTGTCAATCGACAGGAAGCGAAAGACGCTGCGTTTCAGAAAAAACTTGACGACGATGACGAACGGGCTGCGAAGGGTCGGTTTGGACCGCCGCCGAAGTTGTGATCCAACTCGGCGTTGTTGTCGGCTCACCTGCTCAAAGTCACGCGCTTAAAGTCGCGAGCGCAACGCGCCCATCTTCTTCTGCAGGTCCTTGCCTGGGCACAATGTTGCGGAGAGCTCTTGATGGGTGTACACGCGCTTCTTCGGAACTTTGTGCTTCGCTTGGAGTTGCTTGATGAACTTCTCGAGCGCCGCAAGTTGCGCGGGCGGAATCCGCTGCTCCTCGAAGTTCCCCAAACACATGACGCCGAGATTCGCGTCATAGTTGTTGCGAGTATGGCGACCCTCGTAGCGAAGGTCGCGCGCTTCCCACACGCGTCCCGCCGGATCAATCACGTAGTGGTAGGCGATGTCGCGGTGACCTACGCCGCGCTCGCCATTCAGAACATTCACCAATCGCGCTTTCACATCTTCTGCGCTTGTACCGAAGTACGGTGAGTTTCCCTCGTGATGCACGGTGATGCGCGTGACCGTTGGCATGCGCTCCATGATCTTGGGATCTGGACGGAATGAGGTCCACGCAGAGCGTGTAATCACTTTGCCGTCGTAGCCACTCGGAATGGCCACGCTTGTCGTCACAGGCTTTGCATCAGGACCCACTGTGCGCGATGGAGTGCGCGAGCCACTCCCCACGCCATTTTTTGCCTTCAACGATGAAGCGCCACCCGCCGCGGTCCCTGTGCTTGAACCGGATGGCGAAACTGGTCGCGCGTATCGAGCGGGCGGCATGTCGCCGTCACCGCCCCACGCACCGCCGCCCATATCGCCGCCCGCGCCGCCTTCCATGCGATCGGTCGATCGTCCACCATTCGCAAGTTGGCCAGTTCGTTGCTGCGTTGCACAGGCGGCAAGAAAGCCGAGGCTCGCGAGCACAAAAGAGCGTCGCGCAACCGTCCAAACTTCATCTGTCGGTACACAGTGGTCAGACGACTCATGCGACATGCCAAACTCCTTCGGACGGTGCAACCACAATGCGGCGATTCGATTGGGATGGATCGGCAAAAGCGTGGCAGTCGCTCAAAAAGTCGGCGGCATGAACTCGAAGTATTGCCGCAGCAAAACCGCTTGTACTACGCAAGTGTGCGACGCAGCGGCACGACCTTCGCCTGTAGGTTCTTCCCTGGGCAAAGTGTGTCTGCATCTGGCCATTCACGATGCGTGTAGACGCGCGACTTGGGTACCTGATAGGTACGCATCAGGTCGACGAGCGTCTTCTGCAGTGTGCGCAGTTGCGCCGCAGTCGGCTGCTGGCGCTCGAAATTTCCCATCACGAGCACCCCGATGTTGCCCTCGTTGCGATTCTTGACATGCGCACCCTGCCATCGAATCGCCCTGCCCTGCCACAGCGTCCCTGCGCGATCGATCACGAGGTGATACCCAATGTCTGCCCAACCCTTGCCGCGGTGACCCACGCGATACTGCTCGATGCGCGCGACCATCGTTGTCGTGTCGGTTGCATAAATCACTGGCTCGAGACCATCGTGATGCACGGTGATCGCAGTCACCGGCAGCATGGGGTTGAGATCCGCTTGGTTCGGCGGCCCCTTCGCCCAAAGAAAGCGCGGCTTTGCCCACGGAAGCGCTGCCTCACCGATGGGATTCACCTCTCCTGCCAACGCCGCAGATGGCGAAGTCGGCTTCTGCATGCCCGACGATGCCGTACTACTTGAAGCGCGGCGCGGCGCATCAGGAAGATCCGTCCAAACCGCATCTGGCAATCGCGCGGTTCGTGGCGCACTCGCGCACGCGGCCAGCGACAACGCAGCACCCATCGCAACGCCGCCGAGCGTGAGGAATTGTCGACGCGGCAATGCGTCGGGGGGTACGCCGTTGCAGACGATCTGCGCCGTACCTTCGCGAGAATCGAGCGTGGAACTCCACGCGTTTCCGAAGTCGCCGCGGAGAACCGCCTCGCGCAACAATTCCAATGGCGGCCGAGCATCAGAGGGCGTTCTGCTGAGATCAGCGAAGGAAACGGGATCGCGCGGCTCCATCATGCGATGCGACCTCTCCGACGATTGCCCACCAGAGGCAGTGGGTGCTGCAACAAAACTCACGCGTGCGCGGGCATCCGTGCCCGCTTCGACAGGCGCGCAGTGTAGATCGACCGCGAAGAAACGCGACCGTGAATTGGCAAAGTTGAGCCGATCGGGTGCTTCTTGGTTCGGAGAGAGCACGGCGCTCCGATGACCCACTTTCGTGTGCTGCGAGGCGCGGCGTGCGACGCGGCTTTCTGAACTTCGTCGACCCGCGCCAATGCCACTTTTTCAGCCGTTTTTCGCCCATTTGAAGTGGCTTCAGATGTGGCTGAACACAGGGGGAAAGATCGATGGGAAAGATCGATTTTTGGTACGATTTCGGCTCTCAGTACGGCCCATCCTGCAGCGTGCCGCGACACCCTCTTTCCGATTGCATTTCATGAGCGAAACGACCCAGACTCCTCCCCCTTTTGAAGGGCATGCGCCAGCCTCGCTTCCCGCAGATGCTGCGAACTACACATCGGAGTCGATCCAAGTTCTTGAAGGGTTGGAAGCCATCCGGAAACGACCCGGCATGTATGTCGGCGGAACCGGTCTGAATGCGCTGCACCACCTCGTCTACGAATGCGTTGACAACGCGATTGACGAAGTGATGGCTGGATATGCAACAACCGTGACGGTGCGCATCGGCGTCGACGGATCGTGCACGGTGATCGACGACGGTCGCGGCATGCCCGTTGACCCGATGAAGCATGAGAATCCGACGATCAACGGTCGTCCTGCGGTGGAAGTCATTCTCACTGAAGTGCACGCAGGCGGAAAGTTCGGCGACAACGCGTACAAGGTCTCCGGTGGTTTGCACGGCGTCGGCGTGAAGTGCGTCAACGCACTCAGCGAGTGGACGGAAGTCGAAGTTTTCAAGAACGAGAAGACCTACCACATCGGGTTCGCGCGTGGTGAAGTCACAAAGCCGCTTGAACTCGTTGAAACGCTCGCAAAATCTGCGGCAACCGAGAAGCGAACAGGCACGCGGATTTCGTTTTTGCCAGACGCGCAGATCTTCCCCGATACCGAATTCCGCTACGAGACGCTCGAAAGCCGACTGCGTGAATTGTCGTATCTGAATCCCGGCGTGCGCATTCGCTTGGTGGATGAACGCGTCGACGCAAGCGGACAGCGCCGCGAAGCATCGTTCTACAGCCCCGACGGGATCGGCGGCTATGTCGCATGGAAGAACGAACAAAAAGTCAGGCAAAGTCCGGTGATTTCGTTCACCGCTGAAGATCCCGAGCAATCGCTGCGACTCGACTTTGCGATGCAGTATGTCGACTCAAGCCAAGAACTCACGCTGGCCTTCGGCAACAACATTCCGAACCGCGATGGCGGCACGCATGTGCAGGGATTCAAATCCGCACTCACGCGCGTCGTGAACGGCTACGCGCGCAAGAACAATTTCCTCAAGGATCTTGTGCCCTCAGGTGATGACTTGCGCGAGGGTTTGGTGACGGTCGTGAGTGTGAAACTGCCCAATCCACAGTTCAACAATCAGACCAAAGAGAAGCTGCTCAATCCCGAGATCGAAGGTTTTGTTTCGAAC
>JASGCF010000328.1 GCA_030054275.1 Limnohabitans sp.
TGAGACGCGCCAGAATCGACGAGTGCATTTGGCTCACACGACTCTCTGAGAGATCGAGAGTCGCGCCGATCTCCTTCATCGTCATCTCTTCGTAGTAGTAGAGGATCACGATCAGCCGCTCGGCACGAGAGAGCCCCTTGGTGATCAAGGCTTGCAGATCTTGCTTCTGCACGGCCTGCAACGGATTCTCTTGGCGACCATCCTCAACCACATCGATTTCACGCACATCCTTCGAACTATCCGTTTCGAAGCACTTGCGGGTGAGGCTCACCATCGAGACCGGACGCGAGTCCTTCTGCAACTTCTCGAACTCATCGCCGGATACATTCAATCGCGATGCGACTTCCTCTTCGGTCGGACGGTTACCCGTTTCCATCTCAATCGACTTGCGAACCTTGTCGACCTTCGCCGTGCGACTTCGCACCAAGCGTGGAACCCAGTCCATCGAACGCAATTCGTCGAACATCGCACCACGAATGCGTTGCGTGCAGAAGGTCTCGAACTTCACGCCACGATCGGGATCGAACGACTCAACTGCGTCCATCAGACCGAAGGCGCCAGCAGACTTGAGATCGTTGATCTCAACTTCGCTTGGAAGACGCTTGTGCAGCCGTTCTGCGGCGTAGGCCACAAGATCGAGGTGACGTGCGATCAAGAAGTGACGCACTTCCGATGTTGGGGTGGCGCGGTACTCGCGCCAAATTTCATCGATAGGGCGCTCGGAGAGAGCGCGTGGCTTCGTCGGCGCGCTCGCTGCACGGGTCTTGGCCGCATTCGACGCGGTGGACTTTGTCACCGAGCGCGCTGCGACATGCTTCACCGCTTCGCCGCTCGCCTCGACTTCAATCGTCACTCCCACATCTGCGCCATCGCGTTGGGTGGCTTCCGCGGCCTGCGCCTTGCGAACGCCTGATGCTGGGAGCCCTAAGCGCACACCACCAACACGAGCGCGCTTGGTGATCGGCTGCTTGGCACTGCACTGATTGCTTGACTGAGGTTTGACTGCAGGCGTCGTCGTGTCGGGCGACTTCATGGTCGACGCGACACTCGCCGATTTGCCTTTCGTCGACTTGGCGGCAATAGTTGACTGCGATCCGCTGGCCGAGGCCGACTTCCCCGCGGTCGCTTTCGCCGCCGACTTCACGGCTGGCGTACCTGCACTCCGAACCACTGGATCGGACGAGGCACTACCTCGTCTCCCGGTGGCTGCGTACGCAGGTGTACCTGTTGGCGGACCGAGCGAAGATTTGCTGGCCTGCGTGCGGGATGGTGTGAGAGATGATGATGCAGACTTCGATGCTTGCTTGGACATTCGGTCGGCTCCTTGACCAGTCGTCCCTTGCTTCTGGAGCTCCGCGGCCGAAGCCGGACGCGAGGCCCACTCACCCTTCGCCGGAACATGCCGCGACGCGCGACTTGCCCGGGAACCAATTCGGCTGCCTGTTCTCCAGACAGACCGCCGAACACGGATGCGACCCGCGCGCTGGTGGAACCCGCTTGAAATGAATGTCGCGTGAACGCGCTGATGAGCGCGAGCGAGATCCATTCGCTGCGGGTGCATGCACGCGCGTGCACCCTTCGGACCGAACTGAATCTTGAAGCGAGGTTCGACGCAATTCTTTGCGCAAACTCATTTCACCAGTTCGGACCACGCAAGACCTTCGAGTTGGTCGCACTGCACCGTTTCAGGCTTGAAACTGGTGTCCCCAAAACCAACGGGGATTTGCACCGTTTCAGCGCACTCTCGAAGCACCAAGCGTCACTTCACCGAACATCCATGTCCGACGAAGTGAGGTCAGTATAACGAGAATCCGATTCGTGCAAGTGCCTTTCAGGTCAAGCAACATTCTTTTCACGACGACGGGACGCTGCATCGCGATTCTCCGAACGAACGGAGCCGGACGCCAACGAATCCCCTTCATCTTCAAGAACATCGACCCCTGTCAGACCATCTGCATCGGGCGATTCGCCCTCAAATCCGGCAGAACCGGCGCGACTCGACTCAAGCTGGGCGTCGACCATGTCGGACTCGATGCGGCGCACTTCCTGCGTCACCATCCAATCGCACACAAGACCCACCAAGAATCCACCGCAAAAGCCAACGGCCAGTGCAGTCAAGGCGCGGAACAACACGACATCCACTGGATTGTCGGAGGCGATACCCGCGACAATCGCCACCGTGAACGCTGCGAACGCGGTGCACGCTCCCACAGTTTGTGGAATCGGAACTCGGGAATTTTGCGTGGTTCGGGATGACATGGCTTCTATCAGTCCCCCTCTACACAAACCGCTCTACAAAAACCGCTGCGACAACAACCGCTTCTTCACAAAACTGAACTCGGCTGACTCCGACGAAAAGTCGGCTCGACCATCATTCATTTCGCATCAGAGCCAGAGGCGTGACAGCGGCAACGGCACACCACCGCTGCTGTCATCGGCAGGAGTCACCGAGAAGTTCAAAGAAGCGCCAGGGCGCACTTGCGACGAAGCACCACAACGCTGGGCCTTGGCCACGATGGACGGATGCGCCATGCTTCAGCGATCCATCAGGCTTCAGCGATCCATCAGGCTTCGGCGATCCATCAGACAGTGCCTAGTTCGCTCGCAAGATTGAGGCAAGCCTCGACAGAAACCCTTGACGCACCGCTGTCGGCGGCGGAACCGCTGCATCTCCGAGGAGAACATCCGCAAGCCTGCGAAGCGCGGTTGCAGCTGGCGTGCTCGGAGAAACCAGCGTAAAGGGTTGGCGTTTGCGTACCGCGGCAGAGACTGCTGTGTCGAGCGGCACCGAACCTGCGTACTCCAACCGCGCGCTCAGGAACGCCCGCGCAACACGGTCGATTCGCGCGTGGACCGCACGGGCCTCGTCTTCGCTTGAAGCCATATTCACGACGAGCCGAAGCCCGTCGCGGCGGCCGCGGGCAACAAGCGTCTTGACTGCACCGTAGGCATCCGCAATCGAGGTTGGCTCCGGCGTGGTCGCGAGGAGAATGGAGTGTGCAGCGGCCGCGAAGGCCATGGTGTTTGCCCCGATACCGGCACCGGTGTCAACGATGATGACATCGACTTCGCGCTCGAGTTCCATCAATTGCTGGAACACATCTCTGCGCTGACTTTGGCCCATGTCGGCCAATCGTGATACGCCGGATGCACCTGGAATCAGACGAAACCCACCAGGAGCCTGCACCATCACTTCATCAAGCGTACGCTCGCCCGCGACCACATCCTCAAGCGTTGCGCGCGGCGTGATGCCGCACAGCACATCGGCGTTTGCAAGCCCAAGATCCGCGTCGAGCAGCGCAACACGCTTCCCGCGCTGAGCGAAACTCACCGCAAGATTGACAGCGAGGTTTGTCTTGCCAACGCCACCCTTGCCACTCGAAATGGCGATTGCGCGGGCCAGTTGTACTGGGCGAATGCGCTCGGCTGCGTTCAGCGGACCAACACTCATCGCGCTCGCTGAAGCATTCGTGGTTGCCGCCACCTGAGTCGAGCGCAAGCCTTGCTCCATCTCGCCGAGTCGAGGCGATGAAACAAGTCTTCGCAACTTCTCCGCCTGATCGGTCGTCAGAGTGCCTTCACGCATC
>JASGCF010000329.1 GCA_030054275.1 Limnohabitans sp.
TTGTCGAACGAGTGCGTGCAACGGGCGCGACCGCAGTGCAACTTGCACTCACTCCGATCGCCGAGAGGCCCGAAGTGTGGGGAAGCGTGTTCGATGCGTTGGGCGGGGCAAACATTGAGGTTGTAAGCGGTATGCTTGAAACGGTGGGGGAGGATTACTCGACGCTCGACACGATTCGAGTCACGGGCGGTGTTGTTCCTGACGCAACATGGGAGGCAACGCGAGCGCGCGCCATCGAGGTGGCGAAGATCGCTGGTACCCACGGAATCAACCTTGTGACCTTTCACGCCGGCTTCATTCCCCATGAGGATGGTGCCGAGCGAACGAAACTCTTCGCGCGCCTTCGTGAAATCTCGTCGATGTTCGCTGCGAGTGGCGCGCGCATCGCATTCGAGACCGGCCAAGAATCGGCAGAAACACTCGCGCACGCGCTCGATGCGTTGGGCGATGATTCGATCGGCGTCAACTTCGATCCGGCGAACATGATCCTCTACGGGATGGGCGATCCGGTCGCGGCGGTGCGGGCGCTCGCGCCACGGATCGCGCAAGTCCACATCAAGGATGCGCTTCCGACGGCGGTGCCCGGTACTTGGGGGAGTGAGGTGCGCGTCGGAACAGGCGCGGTCGATTGGAAGGCGTTTCTCGCAGCGCTCGCTTCGGTGCCCGCCACCGTGCGCCTCGCTGTCGAGCGCGAGGCCGGCGACGACCGCGTGGGCGACATTCGTGCGGCGCTCGCGCTTTTGCGCTCGAAGCTCACTTAAAAGCATCGACGCCGGATGGCGTCGATGCTTCGCAGAACACATGTTCGTTTCAATATGTTGGGCGGTCATCTACCCAACAACTGCGGATTTTTGGCAGCAATTCTTGCGAGTTCGCACGCAATCATCCAAAGTGTCTCAATGAGTGTCAGTTGCACACGCTCTTCGAAGAGTGACTCCATCGCGCACGCGATATCAGCACGATCAGTTCGATGCATAAGCAACCGTCGAAGTCGATTCGATTGGTTGATTGTCAAGTCGCCGCCGACTTCGGTGGTTTTAAACGGAACAAGCGTGAGGGCCGCAAATTCTTGCTCATGTACCACTGCAAGTGTGCGAAAGCCCTGTTGGTGTCCTGGTCGATCTGCGATTGAGAAGAGCCCAGGATTTTCCGCGATCGCGACCTTGGTCATGAAATTTGCATTCGGCGTTCCGTCGAGCACGATCCGTCGGTCGGATGCGCGCGCACTATCCACACTTTTCAGCTGAAGCTGAGTCGTGATATCCAATCCCGTCATCCGCGACTCGAGTTGCTGTGACGAAGGTTGCGCACCGTCATCCGTGGTGTATGTCGTGAGTGCAATTCGTAGCTTTGCATTTCTTCCACCCCGATACTCAACCACATCGCGCACTACTTGGCTTCCCGAATAATTGTGTAGAGGCAACCGGAAGACGCGAATTCCCTGTTGCTGAATATCGTTGTACATCCGGTCAAGAGCTCCGCAGCCGTCCAGTTCGTCGGCGCAAGCAATTCGACTCGCCTGAATCTGGTGGCTCTTGCTCGGCGTGTAGTCCAACCGAATCCGGTTGGTGGGTAAGAGCGGATCCGGCGATTCCAATCGAAGAACGATCGGTTCGTTGTCGATTTGTTCAGGGAGTCGTGTTCCCAAGAACGCCAAGCGTATTGCGTGAGCGAAGGCATTTCGCTTGTTCATGCCGAGCTTTGATCGAATCGCTCGATACAACTTTTCGATGACAGCAGGTGCGTCTGCCGCGAGAAACATCGCCTGAAGGCAGGGGCTCGGGAACTCTCGGTCCGGCTTCGAGAAATAGGTCAGTAGAAAGTCAAGGCTCTCAAGGGCAATCTGGTTGGTGAGTATCTGATGCGATTTCATGAATACGACTCCTCTTGAGATGTGAAGACTGGTGCCAATGCGTAAGCGGTTCCGAATGGTGGTCGAAATCGCGGGGTCGCGTCTTGCGCTCCTTGTTTGATGGGAGTCGGCAGTACATCCAACCAGACCACCGGAATGTCCGGCGGCGTTGTTGGCATCGGACCGTCGCCATCTGTGATCACGAGCAACAGGCGGAATGAGTCCTCGCTTCGTGCGAGATGCGCAAATGGAACTCGAAGGTCTGTTCCCCCGCGTCCGACGCGCGTTGAAGTACTCTCGTTCGAGTTGCGGCAAACTTGTTGCTGCGATCCGAATTCCTGGACGAGTTGTACTTCGGTATCAAAGTCGATCACCGATCCGAAGACGCCAAGCTTTTGGATCTCGTCCAAAAACCGCTCAATACAGCCGAGTTGCAAGCTTGTGACGGATCCCGAGGTGTCGACGGCGATGAGAATGGGACCAATCGTCTGATGAACTTCTCTTGGTAAATACAACCCCATGTGCATAAAGCGCCGGTCGTAGCGAACTTCGCTCTGTCCGACCTGTGGGCTGGCTTCTATCAGAGGCATCAGTTCTGTCAGACAGAACTCCCCGATATTTTCGGGAACGATCGCTTCTTCGATTCCCATAGTTTCAAGACCGAATCCGCGCGTTTGCAGTTCCGACGAAATCGTCTGTCGAATCCGGCGGCGAAGCGCATCCATTGACTGCTTTCCCTCGTTGGCTTTCACATTCTTGATCCGATGATCCGAGTTTGATCGCCGCTTCGATCGCTTGGTGTTGCGGCGAGCTTTGTTTGTGTTCCTCGATGAGCGCCTCTTTCGAGATCCGCCACCGGAGGCGCCTTTGCATCGACCGCACGCCTTGCACTTGCGTTCGCTCGGTTCTGATTTCGTGTCCGACTCATCACAACTCGATTCCTGCGTACCGCAAATTGGGCAGCAGTTGTCACAGTCCGACGAATCACAGTCGGCGTCACCGTTTTCGTTCCGTAGGTCTTCCTGCATCGCCTCATTCGGTTCATTCGCGACGGCCGCCTCGTCGGGATTGCTTGGTGCCGTGTCGAGTTCATTTGTCTTCCGCTGAAGATGTCCTTTTCCGAGCGGTAACTCCGAACTGAGGGTTGTACACACGCCAATCCAATGTTTCATGCGATCTGAGGAAAGCAACTGGATGAGTGATGGAAGTGGAACGGTTGCTGTTGTACTGATCAATAGGTCCAACATTCGATCCTCTGGATCGTTTGGATGGGCACAATCGCTTCTTTCGAGCGGTGTATTTTGAAGCAGCGGACGCATGATGCGTTCAGTGACAAGGTCGATTGCCACATTGCTCGATGGATCATCATGATGGGATCGAAGTTCAAGATGGTCGTACGCGACATGCATAATCTGGTGGAGATACACGCGCGCTGCGATCGTCGCGTGCAACTTCGCGAAACGCGCTCCGACGGAAATGCTTTCGCCATCGGTTCCCGCAGCCAGCGTCGAACCAATCGACGCGTCGTACTTCCACCGAATCTCTGAGAGTAGAGGACTCAGAAATGGCAACCACCTCCGAAGCATGGCGTGCGCAGCTTTGACCGCGCGCTCGGTGCTGTCATCGTGCATCGTTGCCTCCCTCGTACTGGCGCAAGATCGCCTTCAGGTTGGTATTCCAGCGCGCTTGGTCAGAGCAGGTGATCGCAGTCC
>JASGCF010000330.1 GCA_030054275.1 Limnohabitans sp.
CCACACCAGCAACTGGAGCGCATGCAGAGACATCGACTGCGCAGCCTGCCAAGTAGTCGAACCTGCACGAAGTTGCCTCGTTTGAGGCTACATTGCGCTGATGGCCGCGCGCCTCGCTTTTCACCGCTCACTCCTTGGTCGCAGCATGCTCTACGGAGTCGTGCCAGCCGTGCTGGTTGTGCTGGCGGTAGTCACGCTGAATGGTGTGCGTGCGTGGACGAATCTTGAGGCGAGTTTGAAGCGAGACCTTCTCAGTGCGACCGAGCTCGCTGCCGCTGAGATCGATATTCGCAATGAGAAGACTGTTCGCTTGGTCGAATTTATGGCGTTTGCGCAGGAAAGCGGGCAGTTTGGTCGACGCGCGGAGTCGCTTGCCATGCTCGAACGCATCATGCGAGAAAGTCCAGATGTGTACGCCGCATACATTGGTTACGAACCAAACGCTGACGGCAACGACGCACAAGGCGCTGTGATGGGTGTTCCGGAGGAAGCGCTCGGGGAAGGTGGTCGCTTTTACCCGTATTTCAAGCGTGATCCGAAGGCTATTGGAGGCATACGCGTCGAGCCACTGCAAGAAGTCGACGATGACGAGGGCCTTTGGTACCGCGTACCGAAAGAGCGATTCGAGCGTTCGCGTGTGCGCGACGCAGTGATCACAAAGCCATATTCCTATTTTGGGACAGACATCATCGAAACAGTTGTACCAATCGTGATGGAAGGGCGATTCGCTGGCATTGTTGGGCTTGATGTTGCGCTGACCGATGTGCAAGCAAGACTTTCGCAAATCGCTCGCGAGCTTGGCGCAGATATCTTTCTCGAGACGCGTGGTCGATTTCTCGCAGCGTCTACAGATATCGAAGGCGAGCCCGCGCTGCGCACAACCGATATCGCGCTTTCTCCACTGCGATCCATTTTTGAAGAGACACCGACTCAAGGCGTGCGGCTTGACGAACGCGTTGATCCAAACAGCGGAGAGTCGTGCTATTTCGTGTCGGCAACCGTCCCAACAGGCAACTGGCGCATCGTTGTCCGGAAGCCGACAAGCGCAGTATTGGGCCAACTCAGCGGGCTGTTCATAGCGAACATGCTGACAGCGATCGCGGGCATCATCATCATCGTGTCACTGCTTGCGGCATTGAGCATCGGTATGAGTCGGCGAGTGCAATTGGCCAAGGAAACAGCGGAGCGCATTGCATCTGGTGATCTTGCGAGCGATATCACCGCGGAAGTCGCGGCTGTGAAAGTGCAAGACGAAAGCGCGGATTTGTTGCGGGCAATGGCGCGGATGAACGGTGATCTTGCCACGATTGTCGAAAGCGTACGCGCGGCGTCGCTTCGGCTTTCTGCGACCAGCGTGGAACTGGCAGCAAACAGTCGTCAGCAAGAAATGACGGTCAATGCATTTGGGGCTTCGACTGCGCAAATCGCAGCTGCGATTCGCGAAATCTCGGCGACAGGTGCAGAGTTGTTACGCGCGGTTGAACATGTGGAAGAAGGCGCGCGTCGTACGGCCACATCTGCGACGGCCAGTCGTGCGAGTCTTGATGGCATGGCCAAGACGCTGACGCGATTGGATGAGGCAGCCGGTGATATTGGCGGGCGATTGCGCGTCATCGCTGAGAAAGCATCGTCGATTACGGTTGTGGTCGAAACGATTGCAAAAGTCGCAGAGCAGACAAACTTGCTTTCGGTGAATGCAGCGATTGAGGCAGAAAAAGCGGGTGAAGCGGGGCTCGGCTTCTTGGTTGTTTCGCGTGAGATTCGACGACTCGCAGATCAAACAGCGATGGCGTCGCTTGACATTGAGCGGATCGTGCGACAGATGCAAGATGCTGTCTCAACAGGCGTGACCGAAATGGATCGGTTTGCCGTTGAAATGCGTTCAGGCACCGCGTCTGCGCAACGCGTGACCACGGATCTAGCCGCGATCATCGATGACATGGATGCCTCTGCAGTTGGATTTGCAGAGGTTGAGCGCGGTATGAGTGCACAGGGTATTGGAGTTACGCAGATCGAATCGGCTGTTCGCCAAGTTGCAGACGGTGCACGACAGTCGTCGGTGTCTGTGGCGGAGTTCGGCCGTGTGGCGGATGAACTCGCGCACGCAACAGCTGTGCTGCAAGACGCAGTGGCGCGATTTCACTTGTCGACGAGCATGAATCGCGACACCGCGAGCGACTCGAACTGCGGGGCCCGCTGATGCAGGTTTTGCTTGTCCCGATCGCCGGTCATCGCTACGCGCTTGACGCGCGCGAAGTGGTGGAAGTACTTCCGATGGTGGAGTATCGAAGGGCTGGAACGGGTCCAGCGTGGCTTCTTGGACTTGCAAATTTGCGCGGAAAACTCACTCCACTGGTGGATCTTTCCATCATTGTGGAACGCACGCCGACTGCGCGGACGCTTGGCGCACGCATTGTTGTTCTACGGCTCGAAAATGATCTTTTTGCTGTGCGACCTGATGAAAGTCGGTGTATCGGATTGGTTGTTCCGGAAGTCACTCGGCTTGCACAAGTTGATTTCGATCAGGAAAGTTCGCACGAAGGATTTGCATTTTTTGGTGCGCCACATCTTGGACCAACCGCGCTTGACCATGAAGGCATGGTGCAACTTCTTCGATGTCGCAGGCTTCTTGAGGGCGATGACGCGCTGCGCGAGCTGCCGACGCGCATGGATGTATGACAGTCGACGATCCACTGCAAACCCTCGCCATGCGACTCGCAGAGCGACTGTGCGTCAGCAGTGGGTTTGCGCCACACATGATTTCAACGCCCCGAGTACTCGCATACTTGCGCGCGAGACTTTCGGAGCATGGCCTCAGTCATGTACGGTCGCTTGAATCGCTTCTTGCGACGAACGCTCGCGAATACGCACAACTCGAACAGCTCTTTTCACCTGCGGAAACATGGCTTTTTCGTTATCCCGAGTCGTTTGCGCTGCTTCGAGAGCACATGCCAACTTGGCTTCGCTCTTCTGTTCTGCATGTTGCATCGCTTGGTTGTGGTGGTTGGAGTGAGCCGATCTCGATCGCGGCAACACTTGTAGACGCGTGGGGCGCGGCGACCACGACCACGACGACCACAACCACGACGACCACAACCACGACATGTACGACAGGCGTCTCGCGGTCCATGCCTGCGAGCGAGATACCGATCCGGATCGTCGCTGTGGATCGCAACGCGGCACTCGTCGAGCAAAAACCAGTGTTTGAGCAACTTCAATTGCGCGGCGGTGTTCCACAGTGGGCCGTTCCATACTTTGCGTGGGAATCGCGAAATGGTTTTGATATCGCTCGACCACGACAGATGGTGTGTGCACTCGTTCAGGAAACATCGTGCGATATTGCGAGTTGGATCGCTCGCGAAACGCGGGCTGGTGCGAAGTATCACGCGATCTATTTTCGCAATGTCGCGATCTACATGCATGATGCACTTCGAGCGCAGATTTTTCGTGGCATCACGCAACTTCTTGCAGAGGACGGACTGTTCTTTGTCGGGCACGCGGAGGTCGAGTTGGCTGCGCGCTTCACCGACCTCGAGTCGGTCGACACA
>JASGCF010000331.1 GCA_030054275.1 Limnohabitans sp.
AAGGTTTTGTTGCGCGAGGTTTAGTTGCGCGAGGTTTAGTTGCGCGAGGTTTAGTTGCACGAGCTTTAGTTGCACGAGCCCCACGCAGCGAGTAACAGCGAGAGGTCTGACGCACCAACGCTCCCGTCGTTGTCAAGATCGGCGCTCACGCCGCCCCAACTCGCAAGAAGCAGGGCAAGATCCGACGCTGCCACATTGCCATCGCCATCAAGATCGGCAGGGCAGGCAGGGCACACCGTGGTACTGACGGAGAGTCGGAACGAGCCTTCGCCTCCGATCGAACCCTTCTGCATCACGCGGAAGAGATACTCCGCGCCACATTGCGCTTCGAAATCGACGCGCGCTGGGCCGACCCCGCCACACAGCGTTTCGTCGTCCACGCAATCGAGCAGGACCGGAACATCGCATTGGCCTGCGTACACAGCAAGCATCGTGTCAAACCATGTGCCGCAGGTTTCAACGCGGGTTGACCCTGAGCGATCCGCTGTCCAACGGAACCACACATCGCGTGTCGCCGTTGCTCCGCAGGCTTTCGGCTCTTGGGGAATCTCGGTGCCTGCGCGAAGCGTGTTGAAGGCTTGCACGCCAACCACGGCTGGAGCAGCGTTCGCGCAGAGGTCATTCGATGGAGCACCGCTGAGGCAAGTGTTTCCGGCAGCAGCGACGCAATTCACATCCCATTCTTGTTGGCAGCAGTACGGGTCGCCTGCGCACACTTGGTTACAGCAGTTGGCCTGATCGCAGCCAGGCGTTGTTCGAGCGATGAAACACGAACCGTCATCGCTTGAGCAGCCGAAACCGCATGTCGGCGCGACATGAATGGTGAAGGCGTACTTCTGCGGCGGCACGCACAAGATCTCTGAGTTTGCGATTTGCGGGAAGGTGCCAGGCCCGATGACAAGCCGGTAGTTTCCGGCTGCGAGGCAGACGGCTGTGCTTGTGGTCTCGACGCAGAACTCACCACCGACATGGACGAGCGCAGACGACAGCGTCGCGCAGGGAACATCAGGAACGATGGCCGCCCAGGACTTCGGGTTGGTTGCGAACACGACGGTCACACGACCAAAGCCGTCTCCGTCGGTATCTGGAACAGAAAACCGATAGACATCGACATCGCGAGGATTCCCTGCAATCGGAATGCGACCGAGCGAGCCAACCACTTGTGTACCGACCGTGATTTGTTGTGGCACGCCGCCACTGGTCGCGTAACAAGGATCGTTTTCGTATTCACCGCACTCTTCTGCTTCGATCGTCGCTTTGGGCTCGATGATGGGTTCGCAGCCACCAACGCACAGTTCGTTGGCGAAGTACACACAGAAGAGGTCCCACGGCCCCGAACAACACGACGGGTCGACGGTGCAGACTGCGTTGCAGCAGCCCGCATCATCGCACGCCGAGTTCGCGTGCGTTTCGAAGCAACTTCCGGCAGAGGCAGCACCACAGGTTCCGCCGGTGCTCGAACACGAGACGCTCGCGCGAAGAGCGCAATTGGCGTCCCATGCGGTCGAACAGCAGAACGGATCTTGGCCGCACACATTCGCGCAGCAGGCTGCGTTGTCGCAGGATGGATTGGAGTGCGCGGAGAAGCAAGAGCCGTTCACGGCAGCGCCGCAGTATCCAAGGCAGTCGGAATTCGCGAGCGCGACGCAGCCGGCATCCCACGGTCCGCTACAGCAGGTCGGATCGAGGATGCAGACCGTGGTGCAACACGACGGGCTGTTACAGCCGCTTGTCGAGTGGATCACCAAGCACGATGAGGGATTGTTCTGGCAGAATTGGGCAGCGCTCGGGACTGAAGCGATGAGCGCAAGCAACGCTGCGGTGATTGGGGCGAGAAAGCGGGGCATGGAGTGAGAGAAGATACGCAAGGCCGCTTTGCGTGACGGATGAAAGATGTGGGAAATCTCAGATCACACAGGTTGTGAGCAACGCGTCGGTCCGCGATGCTGGAATGCGGAGTCTGTGAACGGTCGAGCTCATAAAACACTGAGGTTGTGAAAAGCGACGACCCCCGACTGTTTCCAGTCGGGGGTCGCGTCTCTGTCATTTCTCGGTCGTTTTGTGGGGTCAGGAGAACCCGATCCCACATGAAGCGATCCGAATCAACTCACATTACTGGCAGGCGCCCCATCCACCGAGGAGGAGTGCGAGGTCAGCGGCGTTGGTCTGTCCGTCGCCGTCGACGTCGCCACCAGCGGTACCCCATGCGCCGAGGAGCTGCGACAGGTCGGCTGCATTGACGAAGCCGTCGCCGTCGAAGTCTGCTGGGCATGCTGCGCCGCACTTACCGAGCTGGGTCAGGTTGGCCGTACCAGCGCCGGTCGCTGCAGTCGCTTCTTGCGTGCCCCATGCACCGATGGAGATGTAGTACACCGTTCCACAGGTTGGCGTGAAGGTCACTTCAGATTGGAGCGTGCCAGCGCACTCGTTGGTCGAGTCATCGTTGCAGCCCACGAGCGGACCGTCGCAAGCACCTTCGAAGATACCGATCTTGGTGTCGTAGCTCGAGCCGCAGAGCGAGATACGGCACTCGCCGTCGCCGTCTGCGGTGTAGACGAACCAGATGTCCTTGTAGATGTTTGGATTGTTGAACTTCGTACAGGCAACGGTGGTGCCGGTGGCGCCAACGGTGCTGAACTCAGTCACACCAACAGCGATTGGAAGTGCACCAGTGCACTCGTCGTTCACTGGAGGCTTGCCGCCGCCGCCGCAGCCCGTACAGGCCGCGATTGCAGCGTCAACGCAGAACTGATCCCACTCAGTCGTGCAGCAGAATGCGTCAGCCGCGCAAACGGTCGAGCAGCAATCTGCGTCATCGCAGAACGGAGTTGGGTGAACTTCGCAGCACGAGCCGATACCTGCGTCGCCGCAGCTTGGCGCGTCACCGACGAAGGTGATCACGAGGTCCGTAGCGCCGGTTGCACCGCCCCAACCCGCGACGCGGATGAGGTAGGTGGTTCCTGCAACCATGGATTGATTGAGCGACGAAGCGAAGGCTGCGCAGCCTGCGCCGTCATCGTTGCATCCGAGGAGCGAACCGCCGTTGTCCGGGCAGTTGTCGTAGACCTCGATACCAGTGTCGAACGGAGCTGGGCCCGTGCAGGTTTCGAAGTTGTAGTCACCGGTTTGGGTTGCGGTGAAGGAGAACCAGACATCGTTGGTGAATGCCACGCCGTCGAAACCACAGGTTGGGGTTGCGACGTCGGTCGATGCGAAGGTGTTGTCAAAGGCGTTTGCACCTTCGATTGCAACAGTCGCGTTCGCGCAGAGGTCGTTCGCTGGCGGCTCAGCATCGCATGCGACGCCGGTGACAGCCAAGGTGTACGCATTGCCCGTTGGCGAGCCGCAAGGCGAGCCTTCGAAGCCCGATGGGAGAGCAACGATGTAGTAGGTGCCAGCTGCGAGGCAGACCGAGGTCGTGCCTGGGCACTGACCGACGGTTGGATCGCCGATGATGCCACCGCAGGAAGTGCCGACGACATCTGCGAAGCACTCGTTGCTCTACTTGTTCGTGTGTGTGACTTCGGTGCATTCGGTGATGGTGAGCG